>NZ_JBFUCB010000012.1:0-29071 GCF_056405435.1 Rhizobacter sp. P1_G5
CGCCGGACCTGTTGATGACGAGGGGACGCAGCCTGCGCGTGCTGATGGCCGCGTGGTCGCTGGCTGGCGCAGCACACGCTGCAGGCGTCGTCGCGCTGTCGCCGCAGAAGGGCATCGTCTCCATCTCGGACCTTGAAGCCGTGGTGTCCGCCGGCGAGCAGCCGCCGCCCGATGCCGCGGCCTGGCGGCCGGTCCGGCTGCCCGATCGCTGGGCAGAGAACGGCCGGGCGCGCGCAGGGACCGTGTGGTACCGGCTGCGCGTTCACATCGATCCCGCGCAACGCGAACCGTGGGCCTTCGAAGTGGCCTACGCGACGATGAACAGCGACCTGTGGGTCAACGGAATGCTGGTCGGGCGCGCCGGGCGCATGGAACCGGACAACTTGACGCGTCACTGGAACACACCGCTCCTGTTCATGGTTCCGCAAGCGGCATGGACCGCGACGGACAACCTCGTGTACCTGCGGGTGCGCTGTGGGACCAGCAGCGACGGCGGCCTGGGCCACCTGTTCGCGGGGCCGGCCGCTGAGCTCTCGAAGGCCCATGAGCAACGTGTCTTCTGGCGAGTCAGCCTGCTGACCGTCGTCGACGCCTACGTGTTTGCGCTCGGGGTGCTGTTCGCCATCATCTGGCTGCGCCGTCGCGAAGCCCTGCAATACGGCTACTTTGCGGCGGCGAGTCTCTTGTGGGCCCTTTGCACGAGCAACGACCTCCTCACCGACCCGCCATTTTCGCCGCGTGCCTGGCAGATGTTGATCTTCCTCTGCAACATCTGGACGTCACTTCTGTTCGCGCTGTTCTTCCTGCGCTTCGCCGGCCGGTCATCACCGCGCCTGGAGCTCGGCGCGATCGGCCTGGTGCTCGTTGCCAATGCGCTGCAGTTCCTGGTCGGCCCGACCCGGCAACAGATCGCCTTTGCGGTGGTGATCCTCGGCGTGCTGTCGCTTTGCGGCTGGGCAACCGTCTTGCTGCTGTCCGATGCGCAAGGCCGGTCGAGGCGCGACCGGCTGTTGCTGGGCAGCGCCGCTGTCATCGGGATGCTCGTCGGCGCTCATGACTGGCTGCTCACCATCTTCGTCCTGCCGTTCGACAGCCCCCACCTGGTGGCCTACGCCGCCCCCGTGACGCTGTCGATCTCGGCATGGGTGATCGCTGGCGACTACACCCGCACCCAGGAGGATCTGACGCTGTTGAACCGCAGGCTCGCCGATCGCGTCCGGCAGCGCGAGATGGAACTGCGCGAGTCTTTCGCTCACCTCGTCGAGGCCGATCGCGATTTCGCCGTGGCGACCGAACGGGCACTCGTCCTGCGCGATCTGCATGACGACGTCGGCACCCACCTGGCCAGTGCGATGCGGCAGCTCGAAGAGGAGCGCGCCGAGCCGCTTGCGGTCGCCCAGACGCTGCGCGAGACGCTGGACCGGCTCAAGCTGCTGATCGATGCGCTGAGCATGCCGCCCGGCGACGTCAATGCGTTGCTGGCCAGCCTGCGCTATCGCTTGCAAAGGCGCATCGAGGCCGCTGGACTGGATCTGCGCTGGGAAGTCGACTTGCTGCCGCACTGGGAAGCAGGCGAGCACGGCGACGCGATGCGCCGCCTGCAGCGGCTGTTGCTCGAGGCGATATCGAACACCCTGCGGCATTCGCACGCGACCGAACTGCACCTGGCGGCGAGCGCCACCGACGGCGGCATCCGTGTCGCGCTCACGAACAACGGACCTGGCTTGGACGGTATTCCGGCCGCAGGGCTGCGAACGATGCACGAGCACGCCGTCGGGCTCGGCGCCCTGCTCGAGGTCAGCTCGACCCACCCCGGCGGTCGTATCCGGCTGTTGCTGCCGCGGGCCGGCTGATCCGGGCATTCACATCGCAACCCCGTCAGCGCCGAACCGGCGCCTGCCGCAATTCCTTGCTCAGCTTCGCCCGGTCGACGCCATCGGCACTCTGCACGACCAGCAGATGGAAGAACTCCTCCCGCGTCTGCGCCTGGCCGGCGACCCTCTTGACCACCATCGCGGCAATCGGCCCCATCTGGCTCGTCAAGACGCGACATGCGTGGGCCAGGACGTCGGGGCTCAGGGGCGTCGCCACGCCGAAGGCGCCGCATTCCGCGGTGATGCGTTCGATGAAGGCGCGACGCTGAGCGGGCGGCACGTGCTCGACGAGGGCGGTGCTGAAGGACACCAGGTCAAGGCAGTTGCGGGCCGCCTTGCGCACCAGAACCTTGCCGATCGGGCCGACGAAGCCGACCAGCGCCCGCTCGGCCCGTCCCAAGGTGGCAGCGTCCAGGCCCGTCCGCGAGGCGGCGGCCGCAACGGCGAGATCCGGACTTCGCGTCGTGACGGTGGAGTCGGGGAACAGCGACGCGGCCAAGGTCCGCACTCCGATGCCGTTGACGCAAGACGAGATCGCGGGAGCCACCTCGGAGCGCTTCGACAGCGCGTCGCGAAACTCCGCAGCGCTTGCGAACCTGGCCTTCGGGTTCTTGGCCAAGGCCGTCGAGATGATCGCGTCGTAGAAGGCATGCCGGACCGTGTTCGCAGCCGCGCTCGGCGCCGGTGGATCATCGTCGAGCGTCGCGCGCATCACCGACCGGGAACGCCCCTTGAACGGCGCCTTGCCGGTCAGCAGCCGGTACAGCAGCACACCCGCGGCGAAGATGTCCACGCGATGGTCGATCTCCGCCGCGGTGTACTGCTCCGGGGCCATGTATCCCGGCGTTCCGACCCAGGGGCCGCCCTGGGTCAGCGCGACATTTTCGACGCGTGCAATGCCGAAGTCGGCGAGCTTGACTTCGCCCCTTGGCGTGACGATCAGGTTCTCGGGCTTGATGTCTCGATGCCAGACGCCGTGCCGGTGCACGCAATCCAGCGCGTCCAGCAACTGGTCCATGATGTGCAGCAACTCGGCCTCGGGCAGCATGGGCGTGCGCGACAGAATCCATCCGAGGCTGCGCCCTTCGACCAGTTCCATCGCGATGAAGGCGCAGGCGGCGTCCTCGCCGTACTCGTAGATGGCCACGATGCCGGGATGAGACAACCGGCCGACCGCTCGCGCTTCGTTCTTGAAACGCGCCGCGACGAGGTCTGCCGTCCGGTCATGATCCAGCAGCTTTCGGAGGATGACCTTGATCGCCACCGGCCGTTGAATCCCCGGATCGAAGGCTCGATAGACGACGCCCATGGCGCCATGTCCCAGCACGCCGGTGATGRTGTACTTCCCTACGCGCGCAGGGTGGGATGCACGCCACCGGGGCGTATCGGCAAGGTCGGTCATCGACCGTCCAGCAACGTCATGGATCGTCCTTGGAAAAACGCGATCGCCGCGCTGGGGCGCTGCGGACCGATGGTATGAAGTCGCCGGCGTTTGAACCTGCCATGAATATGGGAAGCGACGCTTGAGAAACGCTGATGAAATGGTCGCTGCTGCCCGCTTCGGGATTGCCGACTTGCCGGCAACGCACACGATGGCCATCAACTATCACCCGGTCGCTGCCCCTGATCGCATGCTCTCCCACTTCGGCGTGGCTCAGCCCGAAGGTGACGTGACAGCAGGAAGTCTCCCGCTCTATCTCGCGCCATTCATCTCACGAGCACGGGATGGGGTCTCGCTCGAGCGCGACATTCCGCGATGTGGCTGCGAGCGTTCTTCGTGTCGTTGCAAGAGGTTGGCTCTGGGCCGGCGTGCCCAGGACGCGCCGGCCGACATCGCCGGTGACCTGGACATCTTTCGCCGTGCATGGCGTTGTGGTCAACGCTGCATCGTCCCCACCGAGGCCATCTACGAGCTGAACTATCAGACCGGCAGGCCTGTCCGCTGGCGAATCAGCCGCCGCGATCGCGCGCCGATGGGGATTGCCGGCCTGTGGCGCTGGTGGAAGGACAACAGGACCGGCGAGGAGGTCCCCAGCTTCACGATGCTCACCGTCAACGCGGACACGCACCAGCTCATGATGCAGTTCGGCAAGCCATGGCAGGAAAAGCGAATGGTCGTCATCCTGGACGAAACGGACCACGACGCCTGGCTCACCTGTCGCCCCGATCGCATGATGAGTTTCATGCACCCCTACCCGGCCGACCGGCTCGTGGCAGAGCCCTGGCCCAAGGGCCGTTCAGGTGCCACGCCCACGTGGGCAGGCGGCGTCACTGTTCTTTGGGGCACCGAGAGCCTTCCGGCCAGCGGAAAGGGGTGATCAGGCCGGCCTCAGGCCGCCCGCCGCGCGACCGACGCCACCAGCGGGTGCGCGTTGAAATGCGCCAGCAGCCGCGACTTCTGCATCGCCGTCAGCGGCGCCGCGGCCATCATCGCCGGCCACTGCGCGCAGGCCGCCCGCACCGCCAGCCGGATGGCCGTGGCCGCCGGCTTCTCGGGAATGCGCAACGCCGCGCAGAACGCGCGCACCACGGCCGGCGACAACAGCAGGCGCGCACGCGCCGCGGCCTGGCCAGCCGGCGGCGCCAGGGTCGCCGGCAGCAGGGCCAGCGCATGCCCCTGGTGCCCGCTGTAGG
Source organism: Rhizobacter sp. P1_G5 (assembly GCF_056405435.1). NCBI lineage: Bacteria > Pseudomonadati > Pseudomonadota > Betaproteobacteria > Burkholderiales > Sphaerotilaceae > Rhizobacter > Rhizobacter sp. P1_G5. Next base: position 4,509 of record NZ_JBFUCB010000012.1, read on the forward strand.
CCGCGTACGCGACGATGTCGTAGGCGGGGCCGAGACGCGGGTGCACGCCGTCCGGATAGACCAGCCCGATGTTCTTCAGGTGCATGTCGGGGTTGCCCAGCATCTCGTTGACGACCAGGCGCCGCAACAGCTCGTGCACCGCCGCCTCGCCCAGGCTGTCGAAGCCCATCAGCACCGCCGCCACGTCCAGGCAGGTGCGCGGGCCGCCCTCGGCGCCGGTGCCGTACTTGTCCTCGGGCATCACGCCCAGCACCTGCGCGAAATCCTCGCAATGCACGCGACCGRCCTCGCCCCGGTCGAAGCGCCGCACCGCGAGAAACTGCGTGCGCGCATCGGCATCGCCCAGGTCGTAGCCATGCCGCACCGCGAGCTTCTCGAGCGGCTCCAGCCACGCCTCGCAGACCTCGACACCGGCCGCCGCGGCCAGCCGCAACGACAGCTGCTCCACCTCCGGCAGCAGCGGCTGCGCCACCACCGGCAGCTTCGCGATGATGTGGGTGTCGTGGTCCTTCGTGCGGGCCACGTAGCGGTCGCCGTCGCGGATCGCCCCCACCTTCGGCTGCACGCCCGACAGCGACACGCCGTCGTCCAGCGGCTCGGCGCTCACCGACATCTCCAGCGCGTCCTGCTGCTGCGTCACGCAGCGCGCCAGTTCGTCGCGCGACAGCGCCACCGGCAACGCGAGCAGCTGGCCCGGCAGGTCGCGACCGCAGGCGGCCAGCATCTCGAAGTGATCGCGCGGGTCGCAGCCCCGCAGCTCGGCCACCCGGTCGCGGAACACGCCCTCGGGCAGCAGGTTCTGGAAGAACGACGGCAGCAGCCAGCCGTTGCGGTTCGAGAAGCGGCCGTTGAAGGCCGTCGACCTGACGTCGCGCCACAGCGCCTGCTGCTGCAGCGGCGCATCGGCCAGCCAGCCCGCCGAGACCGTCGGTGCGCCGGCGATCTGTATGAATTCTTCATCCGCGACGAAGCGCGTCACCACGGTGTCGGCCGCCAGCGTGTATCGAAACAGCACACCGATGCGCCGCCCCTCGCCCAGGAAGATGCCGAGCGCCTGGACGTTCATCGGGCCGGGCGCACGCTCTCGAGCGCCGCCGCGACGCGTGACTTCACCTGCGGCTCGGTCGTCTGCGCCCCGGCATCGACCGCCGCTGCCGCGGCCCGCGGCACCAGCACCACGTCCAGCCCCAGGCGGTCGGCCACCGCCAGCAAGGTGCTCAGCTTGAAATCCTCGCGCCCGCTCAGCACGTTCGTCAGCGTGCGCTGCGAGACACCGGCCTGCTCACGCAACTGCGCCTGCGTCAGCGTCGACGCCTCGAGCGACGCCCGCACCACACCCGACAGATCACCCACAGAGTTCATGGCAGCAAAGTAGTCGAATTGATGTTTCGACTACTTTGCAGTGTATGCCCCTGCGCCAGAAGTGGCAATGAATTGCCACTTCATGGATATCGACTACTTTGCTTCCATCAGCGTTGGTACACCCGCACGTAGTCGACATCCATGCGCTGCGGGAACACCGTGGCGCCGTTCGGCGCACCCGGCCAGTTGCCGCCCACCGCGACGTTCAGCAGGATGTGGAAGCGCTTGTCGAACGGAGCCGGGAAGGCGCCGCCACTCGACCACCACTGGGTTTGCGTGTTGTACAGCGTGCCGTCGACATAGTGGCGGATGACGCCCGGCTCCCACTCCACCGCGTAGGTGTGGAAATCGGTGAGGATGCTGCTGGCCGGCACGAAGGGCTTGCCCGAGTTCGTGTTGTTCGGCCAGGCGCCGCCGTAGTGCAGCGTGCCGTAGACGTTGTTGCCGCCGGCCGCGCCGGCGTTCACGGCCTCCATGATGTCGATCTCGCCGCTGGCCGCCCAGCCGCCGTAGACCGAATCGGACGGCAGCATCCAGAACGCCGGCCACAGGCCCTGCCCGCCCGGCAGCTTGATGCGCGCTTCCATGCGGCCGTACAGCCAGTCGCCCTTGTTCAGCGTGCGCAGCCGCGCCGAGGTGTAGTCGCGGCAGCCGTCGGTCGAGCAATAGCGCTCCTTCAGTGCCTTGATGCTCAGTACGCCGTTGGCCACCGAGGCGTTCTCGGGCCGCGCGGTGTAGTACTGCAGTTCGTTGTTGCCGCCACCCCCGCCGTTCACCTCGAAGCCCCACTTGTTGCCATCGATCGCGCTGCCGTTGAACTCGTCCTGCCACACCAGGCGCCAGCCTGCGGGCGGTTGCGTCGGCGGCTGGTTCGGCGGCGTCGTCGTGTCGCCGCTGCCGGCCGAGAAGGCCCAGCGCTGGTTGGCCTGCGTGCCGGTGCAGTCCCACTGCTGCAGCTTGCCGCCCGACGCGGTGCTCCATTCGGCCACGTCCAGGCACTTGCCGCTGTGGCGCGCGACGACCTGGTAGCCGTCGGGCGTCGCGTTGACGAGGAAGCGCTGGTTGTCGCCGGCGGTGTCGGTCCACTGCGTCAGCAGCGCGCCGTTCGCGGTGGAGACGCCGGCGATGTCCAGCGACTGGTGCGTCTGCGCGTTCGAGAAGCGGTAGGCGCCGCCCTGCTCCGGCAGCACGTCGAACTTCTGCGTCTGCGCGCCGCTGCAGGTGGCCTGCACCGCAGGCGCGCCGGCGGCGGTGCTGCCGCCCTGGATGTCGACGCACAGGTGCGAGTGGTTCGAGCTGATCGTGTACTGCCCGACCGGCAGCGTGCCACGGCCGGCCGTCGTCAGCGGATAAAAGTGGTACTGCTGAGCGCCGCTGCCGTTGCAGCTCCATTGCTGGATGTTGGCGCCGTCGTTCAGCGAGGCGCTGGCCACGTCGACGCACTTGCCGCTGTTGACGTTGGTCAGCACGTAGCGGTTGCCCTGCACCCGCTCGATGCGAAAGCGCTGCGCGTTGGTGCCGTTGTCGGTCCACTGCTGCACGTTGGCGCCGTCGCCGGTGCCGGCCGACGCGACATCCACCGCCTTGCCGCTGCCGACGTTGATCAGCTTGTAGACGCCCGCCGACGGCTGCGACACGTCGAAGGCCTGCGCCATGTTCGAGTTGCAGGCGGCCTGCTGGATGTTGCCGCCATCGGCGGTGCTGGCGGCCGCCACGTCGACGCACTTGCCGCTCAGCGCATTGACGATCACGTAGCGGCCGACCGGCAGCGTCGCGGTGGAAACGCCTGCCGCAGCCTCGCGGCCGGCGCCTTGCGCAGCGGCGCTGCCGTTGGCGGACGACGCGCCGTCGTCCCCGCTGCCGCAGGCTGCGACGACCGCCGCCGCGGCGATCGCCAGCGGCAGCAACGAGATCCGGTGGCCCGTGCGGACCGTATTGTGGTGTGCCATGAAGGTGCTCTCCCCCTGTGAATGCAGGCGGATTCTGGAGGGGCGTCCCGACCCCGGGAACGGGGTCATTGCAACAAGCCGAAACCCGCTCGTGCCGCACCAGGCCGCGCCGTTCCAGCAGGCGATGGATGTCCGGATGCGTCGCGCCGATTGCGCCGTGTTACGTAACAGGCGGGGGAAACTGGAAACGCTTTCAGTCCTGACACGCCGAGGATCTCCGCACTCGACCTGAGACCCACTTTTCCTGTCGGCAGCCCAGATTTTTTGCAATCCAGAGCAGTTGGCCCATTTTTTCTGACAATGCGGACTCCCCGCCTTCGAGCCGCTCATGCCCCTCAGCCCCGAACAACGCCAGCAACTGCGCCGCCAGTGCACGCTGGTCGTCCCCGACTTCGCCACGCCCACGCCGGCCGAGGAGTTCGCCCGCATGGCCGCCTGGTACGAAGCCCACGGCGTCGAGCACGACCACTACGGCAACGGCGCGTTGGCCGCCGACTTCGAACGCAAGATCGCCGCGCTGCTCGGCAAGCCGGCCGCGGTCTTCATGCCCAGCGGCGTGATGGCGCAGCTCGCGGCGCTGCGCATTCACACCGAGGCGGCGCGGCTGCCGCGCTTCGGCCTGCATCCCACGTCGCACCTCGCACTGCACGAAGAGGAAGCCTTCAGCGCGCTGCTGCAGTGCCATGCCGTCCCGGTCGGCGACCGCCTGCGGCCGATGCTCGCGGCCGACCTGGACGCGGTGCGCCAGCCGCTCGCGTGCGCGATCGTCGAGCTGCCGATCCGCGAGGCCGGCGGCCAGCTGCCCACGTGGGAGGAGCTGCAGGCCCTGCACGCTGCGGCCCATCGGCGCTCGATGCCGCTGCACCTCGACGGCGCGCGGCTGTGGGAGTGTTCGGCGTTCTACCAGCGCAGCCCGGCCGAGATCGCCGCCGGCTTCGAATCGGTCTACGTGTCGCTGTACAAGGGCATCGGCGCCGTGTCGGGGGCGATGCTGGCCGGCAGCGAGGATGTCATCGCGCAGGCCCGCCTGTGGCGCCGGCGCATGGGCGGCACGCTCTACCACCTGAGCCCGATGCTGGTGTCGGCCGCGATGCGCTTCGACGAGCGCCTCGCGCTGATGCCGGCGCTGTACCAGCGCGCCCTGTCGCTGGCGGCCGGGCTGAATGCGATCCCCGGGCTGCGCGTGAACCCGCGGGTGCCGCAGACCAACCTGCTGCACCTGTTCTTCGATGCGCCGCCCGACGCGGTGCTCGACGCGCGCGATGGGCTCGCCATGCACGACCGCTGCTGGCTCTTCGGCCACGTGCGCGCAGCCGAGGTGCCGGGCTGGAGCGCGACCGAGCTCTACGTCGGCGATCGCCTGCTGCAGGCCGACGACGCGAGCGTGCTGCCGCTGTTCGCGAAGCTGGCCGCGGCCTTCACCGCGACCGGCGGACGCTGACGATCAGGGCTTGATGAAGGTCACGCTGTAGCTGAAGCTCTTCGCGACGCCGCCGATCTTGACGTTCGACACCGTCACGCCGAGCCGGGTGTCGGCCGGCGCCCGCGACCACGGCTGCCCGGTGCCGCCGATCGACCAGGCCATCGTGTTCTCGGCATAGCCCTTGTCGAGTTCGGCCACGCCGGTCACCGGCACGGCCGCACCGGCGTCATCGGTCATCGCCACGGTGGCGGCCGAGAAATCCGCACCCGGGTACGAGAACGACCAGCGCATCGCCGGCTCGGCAATGCTGCTGTCCCATGGCACGTAGCCGCGCGGCGGCCACGACATGCCGTTCGGCACGCTCGGCGCCGCATGCGTGTTGCCGAGCACCCACAGCGCATTGCCCTGCGGTGTGTCGCCGGTGCCGACGTCGCCGAGCACCAGGCTGAACACCCAGCGCCGGTGGCCGAGCGACGCGACGCCGCCGTCCATCACGTACAGCGGGATCGAGCCGATGCCGGAGCTGTTGGCGCTGGCGCTGTTGAGGTTGGTGCCCCAGGCGATGTTCGATTTGCCGGCGGCAGTGGCGCCGTCGGCGGTGTAGCACTTCCAGGTGGTGGGCGGCGCGTGGCTGAGCTGGTCGTTCGCATCGAACATCAGCGCCGCCTGCTGGGCCTGGGCCGATTTCGGCAGCGACAGCGTCACGTCGCCCGGCAGGCCGGCCATCGCGCGGTAGTAGTTGACCAGCTTGACCACCGCGTTCTTGTACGCGAGCGGCGTGTCGCCGGCCGCGCAGCCGGTGACGTTGCCGCTCCAGCTGAACGAGGTCTTGCGCAGCGCGATGAAGCCGTCCTGGTAGCGCGCGAGCACCTCGGCACGGTTGCTGGTGTCGATGGCGGAGAAGGCGGTGTCGCTCGCTGGCGCTGGCGCTGGCGCCGGGGCTGGGGCTGGGGCTGGGGCTGGGGCTGGAGCTGGGGCTGGGGCTGGCGCAGGCGCAGGTGCCGGTGCAGGAGAAGGCGCTGGCGCTGGCGCTGGCGCGGGCGCCGGAGACGGAGCGGGCGAAGGAGCCGGCGCGGGTGCGGGCGCGGGAGCCGGTGCAGGCGACGGGCTCGGCGCATTGCCGGTCGGCGGGTTCTGGCTGACCTCGCTGCTGTCGCTGCCGCCGCCGCAGGCAACGAGCATGAACAGGCTCAGCAGCGCAGCCGAGGATCGGATGGGGGGACGGGACGATGACATGGCCCTCGGCATGCAAGCATGGGACCACGCGCCACTCGCCCCCTGTCCGACACGATCCACCCCCGCCGGTCACACATCATGTTGCAACGCCGACGCGTGGCGTCAGATCTTTCGGTACGGCGTCAGCTGGGCCGCCACACCGGCGAGTCCGCGATCACGACGCGGCGCGGCAGGATGTGCGCCTGCGTGAAGGCATCGGCGATGCGCTGCTGCTCGGCCAGGGCCTCCGCGTCGACGGCCTGCACCTTGTAGCTGCGCCGCTGGTTGGCCGCGGTCACGGTCGCGGCATCGAGGCCGATCACCGGCGCGTGCCATTCGGCCGCGGGGCCGGGGTTCTTCCTGATCCACTCTCCGGCCCGCTGCAGCTCGGCGAACACGGCACCGAGCACGTCCGGGCGCCGCTGCGCATACGGCGTCGCGGCAAGGTAGAAGCGCCGGTAGCTCGACAGCGAACCGCCGTCGAGCAGGATGCGTGCGCCGGCCTGGCGCTGTACCGCGGCGAGGAATGGATCCCAGATCACCCAGGCGGCCACGCTGCCGTTCTCGAAGGCGGCGCGCGCATCGGCCGGGCTCAGGTACGCCGGCTCGATGTCGCCGATCGACAGGCCGGCCTTCGCGAGTGCCTCCAGCAGCAGGTAGTGCGCGCCGGCGCCCTTCGCGAAAGCGACCTTGCGGCCCTTCAGCTGCGCGACATCGGTGATCGGGGAGTCCTTCGGCACGACGATCGCCTGCGCCTGGGGCGACGGCGTCTCGATCGCGCAGTAGGTGAGCTTCGCGCCAGCGGCCAGCGCGAACGGCGGCACCGCATCGGCCACATCGGCGCTCAGCTCGATCGCGCCGATGTTCAGCGCCTCCAGCAGCGGCAACCCCGAGGTGAACTCATGCCAGGTCACGCGGACCTTCAGCGCTGCCAGCGCCTGTTCGAGCACGCCGCGCGACTTCAGGAAGATCATCAGCGTGGACGACTTCTGGAAGCCGATGCGCACGGTGTCGGCATCGGCCGCGCGCACGGCGGCGGGCAGCAGGCTCGCCGCGGCGGCCGCCAGCATCAGGCGGCGGATCGGGTCGCCAGGAAGWTCAGGGTACGGCATCGATGGGCTCTCGACAATGACGGAGCCCGCGACGCTAAGCGCCGCCCCACGCGGCGGCAACGACGCAATGCGCAGTTGCTTATGCGCCGACCGGGTTCAGTGGCCGGAAGCCGACGGCTTGTGCATGTTGCGCGTGCCCAGCAGCGCGCCCACCGGGACGCCGTCGTCCGCCTTCGGCTTGCTGCAGTCGCGCGCGACGATGTTGGAGCCGATGCGCGGCTTGACTTCGCACAGCGGGGCGGCATTCGCCTGCGTCTGGTCCTGCGGCTGCGCCTCGGGTTCCGGCACGGGGCTCGCGCAGGCCGTGGCGAACAGGGCAAAGGTCAGGCCGGTCAGGCCGCTCAAACGAAGGGTCATGATGGGTTCGGGTGACGGGGAAGCTGGCGATTCTAGGGGCGCGGCGCGTGAGTTTTCAGGCGTTTTCGAGCCGCGCCCGATCCCGGATCACCGATCGCCCGGCCGTCAACGCATAGTGCAGCGCGGACTCCGGGTCGGTCCAGCAGCGGCCGTCGCACATGGCCTCGTCACGGAACACCTCGCACGGCGCGCCGCTGCCATGCACCTGCTTCACCACCACCGCGGCCACGTAGCCGCCGTGCGCCGCCTCGATCGCCCCGGCGTAGATCTTGAAGTCGCCGACCGTCTGCTCCTGGAAATGCATGCCCTGCTCCACGCCGGCGCCACTGCCGGTCGGGGCGAACTTTGAACGCGTTCGCTCGCAAATTCCATCGACAAGATTGGCGCCCCCATTCGGGGGGGCCGGCTCACTTCGTCCGGCACTGGGCGTACAGCCGCATGTAGGAAGCAGCGGCCACGTCCCACGAGAACTCCTGCGCCATCGCGCGGCGCATCAGCTGCTGCCACAGCGCCGGCTGGCCGAAGGCGTGCAGCAGCCGGTCGACCGTGACCTCCAGCGCCATCGAGCTGGCCGGCTCGAACGAGAAGCCGGTCGCCCGGTCGGTGCGGATCGTCTCGTCGGTCGCGTCGACCACCGTGTCGACCAGCCCGCCGACGCGCCGCACCACCGGCAGCGTGCCGTAGCGCAGCGCGTACAGCTGCGTCAGCCCGCAGGGCTCGAAGCGCGACGGCATCAGCAGCGCGTCGCTGCCGGCGATGATGCGGTGCGCGAGCGCCTCGTCATACACGGTGCGCACCGCCACCTGCGCCGGGTGCGCGCGCGCCGCGCCTTCGAAGGCGGCCTCCAGCGCGCGGTCGCCGTTGCCCTGCAGCGCGAGCTGGCCGCCGCGCTGCAGGATGCCCGGCAGCGCCGCCAGCACCAGGTCGAGCCCCTTCTGCGATGTGAGCCGGCTGACGACGCCGAACACCGGCGCGTCGGCCCGCCGCTCCAGCCCCAGTTCGGTCTGCAATGCATGCTTGCAGACCGCCTTGCCGACCAGTGAATCGGCCTGGTAGCGCTTCGCGATGCCCGCGTCGGTGGCCGGGTTCCACACCTCGGGATCGACGCCGTTCAGGATGCCGCAGACATCGCCGCCGCGGCCGCGGATCACGCCGTCGAGCCCGCAGCCGTATTCATGGGTCGCGATCTCGCGCGCATAGGTCGGGCTGACGGTCGTCACGCGGTCGGCGAACTTCAGCCCCGCCTTCATGAACGACAGCTGGCTGTGGTATTCGACGCCCGAGGCCGCCATGTAGCGCGCCGGCAGCCCCAGCAGGTTGAAATCGCCGGCCGGGAACAGCCCCTGGTAGGCCAGGTTGTGCACCGTGAAGACCCGCGCGGCGCGCGTCGGCGCGTGCGCATGGGCGTAGGCGCAGGCCATCGCCGCATGCCAGTCGTGCGTGTGCAGCACGTCGGGCACCCAGTCGGGGTCGAACTCGCCGGCGGCGATGTGGGCCGCCACCCAGCCGAGCAGCGCGAAACGCTGGGCGTTGTCGGACCACTCGTTGCCGTCGGGCGCCTGGTACGGGCTGCCGCCGCGCCGGTACAGGTACGGCGCGTCGACCACGTAGACCGGCAGCCCGCTGTACGGCATGGTGCCGAGCGTCAGCCGCACGCGCGCGGCGCCGAAGGCGGCGCCGATCTCGCAGACGGTCTTCTGGTGCAGCACCGCGTCGGCGATGGCCGGCAGGCCGGGCAGCACCACCCGCACGTCGGCACCGGCGCGCGCCAGCGCCTGGGGCAAGGCACCGGCCACGTCGGCCAGGCCGCCGGTCTTGACCAGCGGGAAGATTTCAGCGGCGACCTGGAGGACTTTCATGCAGTGATCAGGCGGTAAGTTTGGCGAGCATGTCGCGCGTGACAAGGGTGATGCCGTTCTCGGAACGGTAGAAGCGCTCGGCATCGAGTTCGGCATCCTCGCCGATCACCATGCCGTCGGGGATCACGCAGGCGCGGTCGACCACCACGCGCGTGAGCCGCGCACCGCGGCCGATCTGCGCGCCCGGCAGCAGCACCGACCAGCTGACGACCGCGTGCGAGTGCACCCGCACGCTCGAGAACAGCACGGTGCGCGTGACCGAGCCCGAGACGATGCAGCCGCCCGACACCAGCGACTCCACGGCCATGCCGCGGCGGTCGTCCTGGTTGTGCACGAACTTGGCCGGCGGCAGCTGCTCCTGGTAGGTCCAGATCGGCCAGCGCTTGTCGTACAGGTTCAGCAGCGGGTCGGTGGCGGTGAGGTCGATGTTGGCGTCCCAGTACGCGTCGATGGTGCCGACATCGCGCCAATACGGTGCCTCGCCGTGCCGCGTGCTGACGCAGCTCAGCTCGAACGGGTGCGCCGAGGCCTGGCCGTTGCGCACCGCGCGCGGGATGATGTCCTTGCCGAAGTCGTGGCTCGAATCGGCGTCGTTCATGTCGCGCTCGAGCTCCTTGTAGAGGTAGCGCGCGTTGAAGATGTAGATGCCCATGCTCGCGAGCGCCATGTCGGGGCGGCCCGGCATCGGCGGCGGGTCGGCCGGCTTCTCGACGAACTCGGTGATGTGGTTGTCGCGGTCGACTGCCATCACGCCGAAGGCCACCGCCTCCGCGCGCGGCACCGCGATGCAGCCCACCGTGCACTCGCGCCCCTTGGCGACGTGGTCGGCCAGCATCAGCGCGTAGTTCATCTTGTAGATGTGGTCGCCGGCCAGCACCACCACGTAGTCGGCGCCGTAGCTCGCGAGGATGTCCTGGTTCTGGTAGACGGCGTCGGCAGTGCCGCGGTACCAGCTCTCGTCGTCGTTGCGCTGCTGGGCCGGCAGCAGGTCGACGAACTCGTTCATCTCGCTCTTCAGGAAGGCCCAGCCGCGCTGCAGGTGGCGCAGCAGGCTGTGCGACTTGTACTGCGTGATCACGCCGATGCGCCGGATGCCGGAGTTCAGGCAGTTCGACAGCGCGAAATCGATGATGCGGAACTTGCCGCCGAAGTAGACGGCCGGCTTGGCGCGGCGGTCGGTCAGGTTCTTCAGGCGGCTGCCGCGGCCGCCGGCCAGCACCAGCGCGACGGCGCGCTTGGGCAGGTCGAGGCTCAACGCAAGATCGATGGGTTGCATGATGTCTCCAGGAAGGGTCGCGGCGCGCTGCGATTGTGCACGGCCCGCACCGCATTGAAGCACTGCCCCCGCGCTTGCGCACGCCGGGACAAACGAGCAAAGTCTGGCCCACACTGCAGGATCCCCGCCGATGAGCTCCCCCTCCATGACACAACAGATCACCCCCCAGCAGATGCAGGCCAGCCTCGACGAGCAGCTGCTGAAGACCGTCGGCGTCGCGCCGCCCGCCGCCACCCCGGTCGACCTGATGCACGGCGTGGCCCAGGTCRCACGCCAGCAGCTGTCGGAGCGCTGGGTCCAGACGCAGGCCATCGAGCGAACCGCGAAAGCCCGCCGCGTCTGCTACCTGTCGATGGAGTTCCTGATCGGCCGCACGCTGTCGAACGCGCTCGCGGCACTCGACCTGCGCGAACCGGCCGCCGCGGCCGTCGCCCTGCACGCGCAGACGCTCGAAGACGTGGCCGACCACGAGCCCGATGCCGCGCTCGGCAACGGCGGCCTGGGCCGGCTGGCCGCCTGCTTCCTCGACTCGATGGCCACGCTCGGCCTGCCGTCGTTCGGCTACGGCATCCGCTACGAGTACGGCATGTTCGCGCAAGGCATCGCGCACGGCCGCCAGGTCGAGCACCCCGACCCCTGGCTCGCCGACGGCACGCCGTGGGAGTTCCCGCGGCCCGGCATCAGCTACCCGGTGCGCTTCGGCGGCCATGTCGAGCAGCACATGCACGACGGCAAGACGCACCCGGTGTGGCGCCCGGCCGGCTCGGTCGAGGCCAAGGCCTACGACATGGTGATCCCCGGCCACGGCACGCAGAAGGTCAGCACGCTGCGCCTGTGGAAGGCGGCCGCGCCCGCCCACATCGACCTGAACGCCTTCAACACCGGCGACTACGCCCGCGCGGCCAGCGTCAAGAACGAGTACGAGAACATCTCGTGGGTGCTGTACCCGAACGACAGCACCCCGGCCGGCCGCGAGCTGCGGCTGCGCCAGGAGTACTTCTTCACCAGCGCGTCGATCCAGGACATCGTCGCCCGCCACCTCGACGAGCACGACAGCCTGCAGAACCTGGCCGACCAGGTCGCGATCCACCTGAACGACACGCACCCGGCGATCGGCGTGGCCGAGCTGATGCGCGTGCTGTGCGACGACCACGCGATGCCCTGGGCCGCCGCCTGGGAGGTCACGCAGAAGACCTTCTCGTACACCAACCACACGCTGATGCCCGAGGCGCTCGAGACCTGGGCGGTGTCGCTGATGCAGCAGGTGCTGCCGCGCCACCTGGAGATCATCTTCCGCATCAACCAGGAGTTCCTCGACCTGGCGGCCAAGCAGCGCCCCGGCGACGACGGCTTCCTGCGGCGCCTGTCGCTGATCGACGAATCGGGCGAGCGCCGGGTGCGCATGGCCAACCTGTCGATCGTCGGCAGCCACAAGGTCAACGGCGTCTCGGCACTGCATTCCGAGCTGCTGACCAAGACCATCTTCGCGGACTTCGCGTCGCTGTACCCGAGCCGTTTCACGAACATGACCAACGGCGTCACGCCGCGGCGCTGGCTGGCGCAGGCCAACCCGGGCCTGGCGCACCTGCTCGACCAGACGCTCGGCCGCGGCTGGCGGCTCGACCTCGACCAGCTCGCGCAGCTGAAGGAGCACGCCGGCAGCGAGGCCTTCCGCAGCAAGTTCGCCGCGATCAAGTTCAACAACAAGAAGCGGTTGGCCGAGCACATCCAGCGCCACACCGGCATCCACGTCGACCCGGGCAGCCTGTTCGACGTGCAGGTCAAGCGCATCCACGAGTACAAGCGCCAGCTGCTGAACGTGCTGCACGTCGTCACGCGCTACCTGGCGATCATCGAGAACCCGACGCTGCCCTGGGTGCCGCGCACCGTGATCTTCGCCGGCAAGGCCGCGTCGTCTTACCAGACGGCGAAGTCGATCATCCGGCTGATCCACGACGTGGGCACGGTGGTCAACGCCGATCCGCGCGTCGGCGGCAAGCTGCGCGTGGTGTTCATCCCGAACTACGGCGTCTCGGTGGCCGAGGTCATCATGCCGGGCGCCGACCTGTCGGAGCAGATCTCCACTGCCGGCACCGAAGCCTCGGGCACCGGCAACATGAAGCTCGCACTGAACGGCGCGCTGACGATCGGCACCGACGACGGCGCGAACATCGAGATCCGCCAGAGCGTCGGCGACGACAACATCTTCATCTTCGGGCTGAAGACGCCCGAGGTGCAGGCGCTGAAGGCCTCGGGCTACCACCCGATGCGCCACTACGACGGCAACCCGGCGCTGAAGGCGGTGCTCGACGCGATCTCCGGCGGCCTGTTCTCGCCCGACGAGCACGACCGCTACCGCCCACTCGTCGATTCACTGCTGTGGGGCGGCGACCACTACCTGCTGCTCGCCGACTACGACGCCTACGTGCAAACGCAGCAACGCGTGGACACGCTGTATGGCCACCGCGAGGCCTGGATCGCGCGCGCGATCGCCAACGTGGCCGGCATGGGCGCGTTCTCGGCCGACCGCACGATCCGCGAGTACGCGCGCGACATCTGGAACATCGACCCCGAGCTGAAGGCCGCAGCGGCGCTGCGATCGGTTGCCTGACAATGACACCCCGTCGTTGCCACCGCCTCCCATGCTGACCGCCGCCGAGATCGAGGACATCCGCCACGCCCGCCACGGTGATCCGTTCTCGGTGCTCGGCGCGCACGTCGATACGAGCGGGCAGCGCTGGCTGCGCTGCTTCCAGCCCGGTGCCCGCGCGGCGCTGGCCGTGGATGTCTCCAGCGGCCAGCCGCTGTCGCTGCTGACGCAGCTGCACCCCGACGGCGTGTTCGAGGGCATGCTCGGCAGCGCCGCCGGCACGCACCGCCTGCAGTTCACCTGGGCCGACGGCAGCGTCTCCACCGTCGACGACCCCTACCGCTTCCCGCCGGTGCTCGGCGAGCTCGACGTGTGGCTGCTGGCCGAGGGCACGCACCTGCGGCCGTACGAGACGCTGGGCGCGCAGGTGCGCGTGATGGAAGGCGTCAGCGGCACCAGCTTCGCGGTGTGGGCGCCGAACGCGTCGCGCGTCAGCGTGGTCGGCGACTTCAACCACTGGGACGGCCGCATCCACCCGATGCGGCTGCGCCGCGAGTGCGGCGTGTGGGAGATCTTCCTGCCCGGCATCGCCGAAGGCGCGCGCTACAAGTACGAGATCCGCACCGCCGACGGCCACGTGTTGCCGCAGAAGGCCGACCCGTACGCGCTGCAGTCCGAGCTGCGGCCGGCCACCGCGAGCGTGGTCTCGCACATGCCGCGGCTCGCGCCGGCCTCGGCGCAGCGCCAGCAGTCGAACGCGCTCGACGCGCCGGTCAGCATCTACGAGGTGCACCTCGGCTCGTGGCGCCGCAAGCCCGAGGAAGGCGACCGCTGGCTGAGCTGGGACGAGCTCGGCGACACGCTGGTGCCGTATGCACAGGACATGGGCTTCACGCACCTCGAGCTGATGCCGGTCAGCGAGCACCCGTTCGACGGCTCGTGGGGCTACCAGCCGGTGGGGCTGTATTCGCCCACCGCGCGCTTCGGCGACGGCCCGGGCTTCCGGCGCTTCGTCGACCGCTGCCATTCGGCCGGCCTCGGCGTGCTGCTCGACTGGGTGCCGGCGCATTTCCCGAGCGACGTGCACGGCCTCGCGCAGTTCGACGGCACGCACCTGTACGAATACGCCGACCCGCGCGAAGGCTTCCACAACGACTGGAACACGCTGATCTACAACCTTGGGCGCACCGAGGTGCGCAACTTCCTGGTCGGCAATGCGTTGTACTGGCTGGAGCGCTACGACGTCGACGGGCTGCGCGTCGATGCGGTCGCCTCGATGCTGTACCGCGACTACAGCCGCGAGCCGGGCGAGTGGATCCCGAACGTGCACGGCGGGCGCGAGAACCTCGAGGCCATCGCGTTCCTGAAGCGCATGAACGAGGTGGTGGGCATCGAGCGGGCGCAGGCCGTCACGCTGGCCGAGGAATCGACCGCCTTCCCGGCGGTGTCGCGGCCCACCTTCGCCGGCGGCCTCGGCTTCCACTACAAGTGGAACATGGGCTGGATGCACGACACGCTGAAGTACATGGCGCGCGACCCGGTGCACCGCAAGCACCACCACGGCGAGATGAGCTTCGGGCTGGTGTATGCCTTCAACGAGAACTTCGTGCTGCCGCTCTCGCACGACGAGGTGGTGCACGGCAAGGGCTCGCTGATCGCGAAGATGCCGGGCGACCGCTGGCAGAAGTTCGCGAACCTGCGGGCCTACTACGGCTTCATGTTCGGGCACCCGGGCAAGAAGCTGCTGTTCATGGGCGGCGAGTTCGCGCAGGAGCGCGAGTGGGACCATGACCAGAGCCTCGACTGGCATCTTCTTTCCGATGGCCTGCACGAAGGCATGCAGCGGCTGGTGCGCGACCTGAACCGCTTCTACCGGGCCACGCCGGCGCTGTACGAGCAGGATTTCATCCCGGCCGGCTTCGAGTGGATCGACCACCAGGATGCCGAGCATTCGGTGATCAGCTTCGTGCGGCACGGCCGCCACGGGGGCGCTACCGTGCTGGTCGTCGCCAACCTGACACCGACGGTGCGCCAGGGGTTCCGCGTCGGCGTGCCGCGGCCGGGCGAGTACCGCGAGCGCATCAACACCGATTCGGCGCACTACGGCGGCAGCAACGTCGGCACGCCGCTCGGCGCCGCGCGCTCGGAAGACGTGCCGTGGCAGGGCCGCGCGCAGTCGGTGATGCTGACGCTGCCACCGCTGGCCACCGTGTTCCTCGAGTGGTCGGCCACCTGATGACAGGCCTGGAGGCGGGCCGCCCGTGGCCGCTGGGTGCGCACTGGGACGGCCACGGCATCAACTTCGCGGTCTTCTCGGAACATGCGCAAGGCATCGACCTGTGCCTGTTCGACGAGACCGGCACGCAGCAGCGCTCATGCACCGCCCTGCCCGGCCACACGCAGCAGGTGTGGCACGGCTACCTGCCGGGCGCGCAGCCGGGGCTGGTGTACGGCCTGCGCGCGCACGGCCCGTGGCAGCCGGAGCGCGGGCACCGCTTCAACCCGGACCAGCTGCTGCTCGACCCGTATGCGCGCGAGATCGTCGGCCGCTTCGAGTGGGATGGAGAACGGGCGCTGAAGGCGCGCGTCGTGCGCGACGGCTTCGACTGGGGTACGGATGCGCCGCCCTGCACGCCGCTGGCCGACACGGTGCTGTACGAGCTGCACGTGAAGGGCTTCACCCGGCTGCATCCCGGCGTGCCCGAGGCGCAGCGCGGCACCTATGCGGGCCTGGCGAGCGACGCCGCCATCGCGCACCTGAAGCGGCTGGGTGTCACCGCGGTCAGCCTGCTGCCGGTGCACCAGGCGATCGACGAGGAACGCCTGGTGCGCATGGGGCTGCGCAACTACTGGGGCTACAACACCATCGGCTTCTTCTGCCCGAGCCCTGCGCTCGCATCGCCGGGCGCCTCGGCGCGCGACGAGTTCCGCGCGATGGTCAGGCGGCTGCATGCGGCCGGCATCGAGGTGATCCTCGACGTGGTCTACAACCACAGCGCCGAGACCGACGAGCTCGGGCCCACGATCCACTTCCGCGGCCTCGACAACGCCGCGTACTACCGGCTGCGGCCCGACAACCCCGCGCTGTACGTCAATGACACCGGCACCGGCAACACGCTGAACCTGGGCCATCCGCGCGTGCTGCAGCTGGTGATGGATTCGCTGCGCTTCTGGGTCGGCGAGATGCACGTCGACGGCTTCCGCTTCGACCTCGCGCCGGTGCTCGGCCGCAGCCGGATCACCGGCGGCGGCTTCGACGCCGACGCCGCGTTCTTCCACGCGATCGCGCAGGATCCGCTGCTGTCCACCGTGAAGCTGATCGCCGAACCGTGGGACATCGGCTTCGGCGGCTACCAGCTCGGCCAGTTCCCAACCGGCTGGGCCGAATGGAACGACCGCTTCCGCGACACGGTGCGCAGCTTCTGGCTGCGCGGCGAGACCACGCGCGGTGACCTGGCGCAGCGGCTGTGCGCCTCGTCGGACCTGTTCCAGGTGCATGGTCGGGCGCCGGCCGACTCGGTCAACTTCATCGTCGCGCACGACGGCTTCACGCTGGCCGACCTGGTCAGTCACGAGCGCAAGCACAACGAGGCGAACGGTGAAGGCAACCGCGACGGGCACGACCACAACCACAGCTGGAACGCCGGCGTCGAGGGCCCGAGCGACGACCCGGTGGTGCGGGCCTTGCGCGGCCGGCTGCAGCGCGCGCTGCTGGCCACGCTGCTGCTGTCGCAGGGCACGCCGATGCTGTGCGCCGGCGACGAACTCGGGCATTCGCAGGGCGGCAACAACAACGCCTACTGCCAGGACAACGCGACCAGCTGGATCGACTGGTCGCGTGCCGATGAAGCGCTGATCGCGTTCACCGCGCAGGTGCTGGCACTGCGCCGCGCGCACCGGCCGCTGGCCGACCGCTGGTACAGCGGCGTCGCCGATGCGCAGGGCCGCGTCGACCTCGGCTGGCTGCAGGCCGATGGCACGCCGCTCGCGGGCGAGGACTGGGGCGATCCGGCGCAGCGGGTGCTCGGTGCCCGCATCGGCGCACCGGGGCAGCCCGGCGAGGCCCTGCTGCTGATGATGAACGCCGGCGACACCGACCTGCCGTTCGCGCTGCCACCCGGCCGCTGGCGGGTGCTGCTCGACACGGCGGCCGTGTCGCCGCAGCAGCCGATGGTGCACACTCCGCTGGCGCTGGCGGCACACAGCCTCGTGCTGCTGGTCTTTGCCACCGTGACCCAGGGACAGCCACCATGAGATTCCCCCGCGCCAGCGGCGTGCTGCTGCACCCCACCTCGCTGCCAGGCCCGCACGGCAGCGGCGATTTCGGGCCGGCCGCGTACCACTTCGTCGACTGGCTCGCGACGGCGCGGCAGCGGCTGTGGCAGATGCTGCCGCTGGGCGGCATCGGCCCGGGCAACTCGCCCTACATGAGCAGCTCGGCCTTTGCCGGCAACGTGCTGCTGATCGACCTGGCCGAGCTCGGCCGGCACGGCTGGCTGACCGCCGACGAGCTGCTGCCGCCCGACGGCATCGAGGCGCACCGGCTGAACTTCGCGGCCGTCTGGCCCTACCGCATGGACCGGCTGGCGCGCGCCGCACGGCGCTTCGCGGCCACCGTCACGCCGCAGCAGGCGCACGAGCTGCAGGCCTTCTGCACCGAACACGCGAGCTGGATCGACGACTACGCGCTCTTCATGGCGCTGGCCGACCACCACGACTGGGCGCCGTGGTGCGACTGGGGTGCCGGCCTCGCGCAGCGCGAGCCGGCCGCGCTCGCGGCGGCGCGCCTGCAGCATGCCGAACGCATCGCGTTCTGGAAGTTCTGCCAGTGGCAGTTCTTCGTGCAATGGGAGCGCCTGAAAGACCACGCGACCAGCCGCGGCGTGCAGGTGATCGGCGATGCGCCGATCTTCATCGCCTACCAGAGCGCCGAGGTGTGGGCGCGGCAGGACCTGTTCGAACTCGATGCGACGGGGCAGCCGACGGTGGTGGCCGGCGTGCCGCCGGACTTCTTCAGCGAGACCGGCCAGCGCTGGGGCAACCCGCTGTACCGCTGGAGCGCGCATGCGGCCGAGGGCTATGCGTGGTGGGTGGAGCGCATCCGCCGCACCTTCGAGCTGGTCGACATCGTGCGCATCGACCACTTCCGCGGCTTCGCGAGCTACTGGGAGATCCCGGCCAGCGAAGAGACCGCGATCCGCGGCCACTGGCGGCCGGGGCCGGGCGAGGCCTTGTTCGATGCCATCGCCGAGGCACTGGGCACGCTGCCGATCATCGCGGAGGACCTGGGCGTCGTGACGCCGGACGTCGAGGCGCTGCGCCGCAAGTTCTCGCTGCCCGGCATGCGCATCCTGCACTTCGCGTTCGGCGGCGACAGCGCCAACCCGTTCCTGCCGCACAACCACGAGGCCGACACCGTCGTCTACAGCGGCACGCACGACAACGACACCAGCCTCGGCTGGTGGGCCACCGCCACCGAGGCACAGCGGCGCCATGCGTCGGCCTACCTGCCGACCGACGGCGCCGACATCGCCTGGGACCTGATCCGCACCGCCTGCGCGTCGGTGGCCGATACCGCCGTGCACCCGATGCAGGACGTGCTGCGGCTGCCGGGCACCGACCGCATGAACTTCCCCGGCAAGCCCTCGGGCTACTGGGAATGGCGCTTCAGCTGGGACCAGGTGAAGCCGGTCCATGCGCACGAGCTGGCGCTGCTGACGCGGCTGTATGGGCGCGACGGGGTCGTGCCCGCCTGAGCCGGCGGTTCAGAGAAACCCCAGCTTCGTCGCGCTCCCGAAGTTCGCCAGGTTCGGCAGCACCGTGCGCAGCTGCGCATCGCTCGCGCCGAACCAGCCGAGCATCGTGGCCGCGTACTGGTCCACCGACGAGGTCGGGATCCAGCGGCCCTGCTGCTCCCAGGTGTCGACGCCGACATCGTTCGGCCCGCCGAGCGTGAGGTCGGGGTAGCTGCCGTAGCCGCGCCCGCCCTTCACCGCGCCGCCCACCACGAGGTGGTGATTGCCCCAGGCGTGATCGGTGCCCATGCTGTTGTTCGGCACGAAGGTGCGGCCGAAATCGCTCTGCGTGAAGGCCGTCACCGATTCGCCCAGGCCCAGCGCCTTCATCGCGCGGTAGAACGCGCCCAGCGCATCGCCCAGCTCCTTCAGCAATTGCGCATGCTGGCCGTCGGCCGGGCTGCCGTCGACGGCCTGGTTGCCGTGCGTGTCGAACGCGCTCATCTGCGCGAAGAAGATCTGCCGGTTGCCCTGCACCGTCGCGTTGCCCGACACCAGCTTCGCGATCTGGTACAGCTGGCGGCCGAGGCCGGTGCCGATCTTGCCGCCCGAGATCAGCGGTGCGAAGGCGGTGTCGATCGCGGCGGTGGCCCCGGCGCCGCCCGGCACGATCTTCACCAGGCCCGAGAGCCGGTCCGACACGCTGAAGGCGTCGCGTTGGATCGCCGTGTAGGCATTGGCCAGCGCGAGCTCTTGCTGCTGCTGGTACATCGCATCGATGGCCGCCTTGCGCTCGGCCTTCCACGCGACCTTCAGGTCTTCGGGCTGCATCTCGTAGGCGCCGAAGGTGTCGCCCGGCGTGTTCGGCAGCACCAGCGGCGTGTGCGTGCGCGAGATGCCGAAGCGCGGCGTGCCGCTCAGCGAGATCACCGGRTTCACGGTGGCCAGCGCGTCCGAGGCGCGGCCGCCCCAGCCGGTGGGCTCGAGCGAATCGCCGGTGCCGTTCTCCCACAGGTACTGCTGGTCGGAGTGCGAGTACAGCGAATCGGGCAGCACGCCGACGCTGGACGACGCGGCGCGGAACTCGGCCTTGGTCAGCGGCTTGATCAGCGGGCCGACGTTGAACACCGGCGCGATGTGGCCGTCGTCGGCCGCGGCCTGCAGGCCGGCCAGCGCCGGGTGCAGCCCGTAGGTCATGCCGGCCAGCGGCACCAGGCGGCTGCTGGGGATCGCCAGCTTGCCGCGCACGGCGGCGTACTGGTTGTAGCGCGCCGCATCGGTCGGCACGAYGGTGTTCAGGCCGTCGTTGCCGCCGTACAGGAAGATGCACAGCAGCGCCTTGTAGTCGGCGGCATACGCGGGGCGCGCGCCCAGCAGGTTGCCCAGCGTGCCGGCGCCGAGTGCACCGGCCAGGCCCAGGCCCGAGCGCGCCAGCCAGCGCCGTCGGTTCATGAGGATCTTCGGGTCGTTCATGGCGGGCGTCCTAGCGTTGGATCTGGTAGTCGGGAGAGGCGTAGACCAGGTAGGCCGCGCGCTTGACGCGGCTGGTCTTCCAGTTGTTGCCGTCGGTGGCCTGCGTCCAGCGCTCGACGGCCTTCACCACCGAGGCGCGCGGCGTGGCCGGCAGCAACCGGCCGAGCGCCACCATCGAGATGCGGTCGACCAGCACGCCGGCATCGTCGGCCGAATCGGTGAACGACGCGAGGTTCACCTTGGTGCCGGTGGCGCCGGGGATCGATGCATCGACGCCGCTGCCGCCCCAGTCGATCAGGTACAGCAGGTAGTTCATGCGCGCGAGCGCGGTGTTGGCGTTGTGGATGCCGAAGGCCGAGCCGACCAGGCCGCCGGTGCCGGCCACCGGGTAGTCGGGCGGGTAGTCGCTGAAGATCGACGGCGGGTTGAAGACCCGCTGCTGCAGGTTGCCGCCCCAGTACCAGTTGAAGGGTTCGCCGTCGGTGGTGCCGTTCAGCCCGCGCAGCACGCCGGTGAACATCAGCACCGGCTCGCGCAGCTTGCCGCCCTGCGCGGGGACGCTGTCGCCGCGCGCCTCGGCATCCAGCAGCACGGCCGCCACCGTGGCCGCCAGGTCGCCGCGCGCGCCGCTGCCGAAGCTCGCGAACCTGCCGTTGTTGAAGGCGGTCGCCACGCGCGCGACATAGGCCGGCGACGGGTTGCTGCTGACCAGGTGCTGGATCAGCTGGCGGCCGATGAACGGGCCGATGTTCGGGTGCGCCATCACGCTGTCGAGCACCGACTCCAGCGCGGCCGGTGCCTTGTGGCCGGCGGCCAGGCCCACGCCCGAGAGCAGCGTGCGCGCCTGCGTGTCGTGGTACTTGTCGATCGGCACCATGTCGCCGTTGTAGTAGCGGCAATTGGCACCCGTCGGCCAGCAGCCGTTCGGGTGCTTGCCGCCCGGCGGATAGGTCCAGCCGGTCAGCGCATAGGCATAGGCGCGCACCGTCTCGTTGTTGTAGGTCGGCTGGCACTTGCCGCCCTTCAGGCTGCCGTCGAGGTTCAGCTCGCAGGTGCCGATGCTGAACAGCTGTAGCAGCTCGCGCGCGAAGTTCTCGTTCGGCGCGCCCTTGTCGTTGTTGGCGTTGTTCAGGAAGTCGCCCATCAGCGGCGACAGCGTGATCTTCTTCAGCAGGTCGCGGTAGTTGCCGAAGGCGCTGTCGAGCATCGCGTTGTAGTAGTTGCGAAAGCCGTAGGTGCCCAGCACCTCGGCGTTATTCAGCGGAAAGAGCTGCTGGAACGCGAAGGTGACACGCTGGCGCAGCTGGTCGGGCTGGCCGACGGCGTTGCGGTAGAAATCCCACATCAGCGGATCGGTCGAGATGTAGTCGCGGAAGCAGTTCGGCTCCATCGCCGGCGTGCAGAAGTCCGGCCGGTCGACGTACTGGTGGTACTCGCCACTGCCCTTGCCGCTGGTGTAGCGCGAGGTCTTCAGCGCGAGCTGCTCGGCGATCCAGGCGCTGGCGCCCTTCGCCTTGATCGTCGCGACCAGCGCTTCGGTCGGGCCGAAGGTGGCCTGGTCGGCCAGGCGCACGGCATCGCGGGCGGACATCGGGCCGGGGGCTGGTGCTGGGGCCGGAGCCGGCGACGGGCTGGGGGCGGGAGCGGGTGCCGGGGACGGGCTCGGCGAAGGGGCCGGAGCGGGTGCCGGGCTCGGGGATGGGGCAGGAGACGGGGCAGGAGCCGGTGCGGGGCTCGGTGCCGGAGCCGGCGGCGTTCCGCCCACCGGATCGCCAGAAGAGGAACCGTTTCCACTTTCGTTGCCGCCGCAAGCGGCGACGACGGCGGTGAACAGAATTGCAACCGCCAGTGAGCCGCGGCGCCGAGCTATCGGCAGCAGGAGGGAGTTGGTATCGGAAGTGTCGCTGGACATGGAAACGTCCTGTGGCAAGAGTGGCAATTCGCGTGAGTTCGCGACCTGTTCGTCAAGCTGCGGGATCGCAATCCCGCATCGACGAACGCTCACCCGGACATTGCAGGAAGGGTGCCCGCTGCGCGCCGTCACCCCCCCAAAAGAGCGACCGGCAACCGCGCGAACGGAGGATGGCGGCGCACGCCGATCCGCGCGATGCTGTGCACACCCTGCCCTCCACGGAGCCCGCCATGCAGTTCGCCCCCCGTTCTCCGGTGACGACCCGGATGCCCCTCGCCCGGCCGCACCGCATGCCGAAGGCACGCAGCTCGTACCCGACGCTGTCGCTGGTGCGCCTGGGGCGCAGCCCGCTGCAGAAGCTGGCTTGGATCTTCGGGTTCGGTCGCTAAGTCTGGGTCTTCGCTCTAGAGGACGAGCCCCATGTCGACCGAGTCGTAGTACACGCCGTCGAACCGCATCCCGTGGCGCTTGACGCTCTCGCGCGCAAAGCCCAGCCCTTCATACAACCGGATCGCGCGCTCGTTGTCGGCCCGCACTTCCAGTTCGATGCGGGTCATGCCCTGGGCAGTCGCCTTGGCCAGGCAGGCCGAAAGAAGCCGCCGCCCGAGTCCCTTGCCTCGATAGGCAGGCAGCACGCCCATGCCGACCGTCCCTCGATGGCTGACGGCCGCGGCCCAGGCGGGGAAGATGTCGCACCAACCGACGACGACCGACCCATCAACCGCCACGAACTGCGCTGCGTCCGCGGCAACGTTCTCACGGACGAAGGCCTCGACCCGTGCGAGCGGAAGCGCCTCGATCTGGGCAAGGTACTTCTTCTCGCGCGCCACGGCATCGAGGCAGGCGTGGAATCCGCTGGCGTGGGATTCCGTGATGGGAACAATGTCGACACTCGGCAAGACAGGCCCCCTGCAACGGCTGTGCAGAGGGCATCGTAGCCGGGCCGAGGAGATCAGTCCTTGAAGAACGACAGCAGGTCCGGATTGATCACGTCCGGGTGCGTCGTGCACATGCCGTGCGGCAGGCCCGGGTAGACCTTCAGCGTGCCCTTCTTCAGCAGCTTGATCGCGAGCAGCGCCGAATCGGCGATCGGCACGATCTGGTCGTCGTCACCGTGCATCACGAGCGTCGGCACGTCGATCTTCTTCAGGTCTTCGGTGAAATCGGTCTCGGAGAAGGCCTTCACGCAGTCGTGGTGGGCCTTGATGCCGCCGGCCATGCCCTGCAGCCACCAGTGCTGGCGGATGCCTTCGGAGACCTTCGCATCCGGGCGGTTGTAGCCGTAGAACGGCAGCGTGATGTCGCGGTAGAACTCGGCGCGGTTGCCGGCCACGCCGGCGCGGATGCCGTCGAACACCTCGATCGGCAGGCCTTGCGGGTTGCTCTCGCTCTTCAGCATCACCGGCGGCACCGCGCCGATCAGCACGGCCTTGGCCACGCGCTTGCTGCCGTGGCGGCCCAGGTAGCGCGCCACCTCGCCACCGCCGGTGGAATGGCCGACGTGGATGGCATGGCGCAGGTCCAGCGCCTCGGTCAGCGCGGCCAGGTCGTCGGCATAGTGGTCCATGTCGTTGCCGTCCCAGGTCTGGGTCGAGCGGCCGTGGCCCCGGCGGTCGTGGGCGATCACGCGGTAGCCCTTCGAGAGGAAGTACAGCATCTGCGTGTCCCAGTCGTCGGAACTCAACGGCCAGCCGTGCGAGAAGACGATCGGCTGGCCCGTGCCCCAGTCCTTGTAGAAGATCTGGACGCCGTCCTTGGTGGTGATGGTGCTGTTGCCTTTGGTGTGCGAAGTCATCGTGTTGTCCTTCCTGTGAGTGGAGTGCCGGCGGCCCGGGTCACGGCATCGTGATGCTCGGCGTCGGCGATCGATTGCAACACCGGCAGATGACAGTGGCAACGATTTCCCACAAGAGAGAGATGCACCGTCGCAGTGCACACAGGGTGGTGTCGTTCTCATGCGCGAGAAACGGCGCGCGAACGATTTCAGGTTCTAGAGTCGCCGGCCTCATCACAGGGAAACGCGAATGACTCAGCTGAAATTCGAGACGCTATGGCAGAACTACCCTCGATTCAATCCCTGCGTGGATCCGAGCACGGGCAGCCCACCTCCGGGCTTCGACAACCAGTGCGCGATGCGGGTCGGCCGAGCGCTTGAACTGTCGGGCGTGTCGTTCGCATCGTTTCGCGGCAAGCGCTGCCCGTTCGGGTCGCCGCAGGGCGGGTTGATTGCAGGGGCCCAGGAACTGGCAAACTGGCTCGGTCCTTCATGCTTCGCCGGTTGCCCCGTCTACGAATCCTCC
>NZ_JBFUCB010000013.1:0-28639 GCF_056405435.1 Rhizobacter sp. P1_G5
CCGCCGGCACCTCGATCATCGCGCCCACCTCGACCGGGCCGCAGGGCCTGCCGGCATCCGCCAGCTGCTGCCGCGCCCTCTCCAGCGCCTCCAGGA
Source organism: Rhizobacter sp. P1_G5 (assembly GCF_056405435.1). Taxonomy (NCBI): domain Bacteria; kingdom Pseudomonadati; phylum Pseudomonadota; class Betaproteobacteria; order Burkholderiales; family Sphaerotilaceae; genus Rhizobacter; species Rhizobacter sp. P1_G5. Next base: position 97 of record NZ_JBFUCB010000013.1, read on the forward strand.
ACATCCGCACCTCACTGAGGTGCGCCACCATCGGCACGAGGATGCGCACCGGCCCGACGGCCGCCGCCCGCAGGATCGCCCTCAGCTGCTGCCTGAACATGCCGGGCTCGGAGAGACTCCAGCGGATCGCCCGCAGCCCGAGCGCCGGATTCAACGCATGCTCGTGGCGGAGTTCATTGACCGACATGCGATCGAGTTGCTTGTCGGCACCGATGTCGACCGTGCGGATCGTCACCGGCAACCCTCGCATCGCCTCGATGGCCGCCCGGTACGCCTCGTACTGCTCGTCCTCTCCCGGCAGTTCGCTGCCGCGGTTCATGAACAGGAACTCGCTGCGGAACAGCCCCACGCCCACCGCCCCCGCCTCCAGCGCCCCGATGGCGTCCACCGGCAGCTCGATGTTGGCCTGCAGCTCCACGCGCTCGCCATCCATCGTCACGGCCGGCGTGTGCCGCAGCCGCGCCAGGCGATCCCGCTCGAGCCCGCTCTGGCGCTGCCGGAACCGGTATTCCTCCAGCACGATCGGCGACGGGTTGACGATCACCGCCCCGCAGTCGCCGTCGATCACCACCCAGTCGTCCTGGCGAATGATGTGGCTCGCCTCGCGCGCCCCGACCACCGCCGGGATGTCCATGCTGCGCGCAACGATCGCGGTGTGCGAGGTCTTGCCTCCCACGTCGGTGATGAAGCCGGTGAAGATGCTGCGCTTGAACTGCAGCATGTCGGCCGGCGCGATGTCGTTCGCGACCAGCACCAGCGGGTCTTCGCCACCGAAATCCCGCGGGCTGACGCCCGGCGCCGGCGCGGAATCCGACAGCGGCCCGCGCGCCATCGCCCGCAGCAGCCGCTCGACCACCTGCTCCAGGTCGGCCTTGCGCTCGCGCAGGTAGTCGTCCTCCATCTCGTCGAACTGGCGCGCCAGCACCTCCAGCTGGGCCGACAGCGCCCACTCGCCGTTGTAGTGGCGCTCCTGGATCCAGTTCTTGGTGGCACCGGTCAGCGAGTCGTCSTGCAGCAGCATCAGGTGCACRTCGAGCAGCGCCGACAGCTCGCCCGGTGCGTCCGCCGGCAGTTCGCGCTGCAGCGTCGTCAACTCCTGCGCGACCGCATCGCGCGCCGTGCGCAGCCGCTCGATCTCGGAGTCGACCTGCGACGCCTCGATGAAATAGTGCGCGACGTCGACGCGGCTCGACGCGACCATCACCGCGCGGCCGATCGCGACACCCCGTGACACCGGCAATCCGAAGACCTGGAAGCTCATGCGGACGATCCTAGCAGCGCACGCCCCGCCCGCACGCGGGGAAACGCGCAATGTCATCGGCGCGTCATCCCGGTTTCATGGACGCGTCACCGTGCGGACCCACCATCTCGGGAGTTCACAGGAGAACGCCATGAGGGACCTGCCCCTGCCGACGATGCCTCTGTCCGATTTGCGTGGTGACACGTCCCGGAGGTCACTTCACGAAAGCTCACCCACTCCACAAGCGCGCCGGGTCGATGCTGCTCAGCTGGAAGTTGTTTGGGCACGCGATGAAGACGAAGTTCGCCAGGCGCAGCGCCTGAGGCACCTGGTCTTCGCCGAGGAGATGGGCGCACGCCTGAGCGTGCCGCACGGCTCGCCCGCCGGCCACGACATCGACATGTTCGACCCGTTCTGCGAGCACCTGCTGGTGCGCGCACCGGGCGAGGGCGGGGAGCCGGGGCCGGTGATCGGCACCTACCGCGTGCTGACGCCGGATTCCGCGCGCCGCATCGGCGGCCTGTACAGCGAGACCGAGTTCGACCTGACCCGCCTGCGCCCGCTGCGCTCGACGATGGTGGAGCTGGGCCGTTCCTGCGTGCACCCCGCCTGGCGCTCGGGCGGCGCGATCCTCGCGCTGTGGGGCGCGCTGGCCGAGTTCATGGTGCGCAACAAGCTGGACACGATGGTCGGCTGCGCGAGCGTCAGCATGCGCGACGGTGGCCACTTCGCCGCCAGTCTGTGGGAGCAGTTGCGCCACACGCACCTGGCGCCGATCGAACTGCAGGTGCGCCCGCGGCTCGCGCTGCCGGTCGACGAGCTGCAGCACGACCTGGTCGTCGAGGCGCCGGCGCTGATCAAGGGTTACCTGCGCTGCGGCGCGAAGGTTCTGGGCCCGCCGGCCTGGGATCCCGACTTCAACACCGCCGACCTGCCGATGCTGATGCGCATCGCCGACCTGCCGCAGCGCTACCGCAAGCACTTCCTGGGACAGTGAACCTGGGGCAGTGAGGGAACGGGGCCGCGGCCCCGTGGTCACTCGCCCTCGCCGAACTTGTCGTTGATCAGCGTGACGAGGGCCTGCAGCGCCGCCTCTTCGTCGGTGCCGGAGGTCTCGAGTTCGACCACGGTGCCGAGGCCGGCGGCGAGCATCATGACGCCCATGATGCTCTTGGCATTGACCTGGCGGCCGTTGCGGCTCATCAGGACTTCGCACTGGAAACTGCCGGCAAGCTTGCTGAGCTTGGCCGAGGCACGTGCATGCAGGCCGAGCTTATTGCTGATGGTGATGCTGGTTTTGGTCATTTCCGCCTGGTTTGAAGGCCTGGTTCTGCGGACGCGCGGAGGCCACTTGCATCACGCCTTGCGTGGCACCCGCCATCGCACGTGCCACCATCGCGTCGAGGGATTCGTCGGCATAGCAGAGGGAGCGCCACAGCATCGGCACGTTGACGCCGGCGATGACCTTGACGTGCAGGCCGTCGGCCAGGCGTTGCGCCACGTTGCAGGGCGTGGCGCCGAACACGTCGGCGAAGATCAGCGCGTCGGGGTTGCTCACGCGGCCCAGCATCTCGCGCGCCTGCTGCTCGACCTCCTCCACCGGCATGCCGGGCAGCACATCGAGCGCCTCGACCAACCGGGCACAGTCCGGGAAGGTGTGCTGTGCCACCGCTTTCAGCGATGACGCCAGCGGCGCGTGGGCAATGATGAGAAGACCGGGCATGGTTTTCGATTATCGGCAGTTCGAGCTGCCGACTTGGTGGCTGCGGCTTGTGGCGTGGCCTCGACTCGCCACAAAAACCACACATGTGCACCAAACCGTCATGTGACTACAACGCCGGCGGGCCGTCCGGCGCTGACACACGGCGTCACACGGCGAGCTTCAGCCCCTCGAAAAACGTGTCGACAGCCGACGCGTCCACGCGCGCGCCGAGCACCGTCGCCTGGTAGACCACGGTGCCCTTGACGAAAAACAGCAGTTCCTGGTGCACCTGCGTGCCGTCCGGAAAACGCCCGTCGACCCGGATGCGCTGCGCCAGCGGGTTCGGCGTCATGCCGGACACCGAGGCGGCCGCGGCAACGACCGGGACTCCGCCCAGGTTGCCGGCGGCAGCCACCCGCAGCGCGTCGAGCGTCGCGGCGACGCGCGCGGGGTCCTGCGCATCGGTGACGCTGAGCGCGAAGGTCGCACCGGCCGCCTGGCAGGACTGCAGGCTCATCGTCAGCGGGCTGCCGGCCAGGGCCACCACCCGCACATCCTGCGCAGGCCGGCACGGGAACAACGCGAGCACGCCGGCGCCCACGGGGCGGACCTCGCGCCAGTCGAGCGACGGCGTGCAGGCCGCCAGGGTCGCGCACGCGGCGATGCAAAGTCGGGAAACTCGGTCAAGCGGCATCGGTCCATTATCCCGACCCGCGGCGCCACAATCGCCCGCATGAGCACTCCCCCCTCCCCGCCGCAGCCGCTGTCGGGCGTCCGCATCCTCGACCTGTCGCGGGTGCTGGCCGGCCCCTGGTGCACCCAGACGCTCGCCGACCTCGGCGCCGACGTGATCAAGGTCGAACGCCCGCTGCGCGACGGCAGCGGCGGCGACGACACCCGCGGCTGGGGCCCGCCCTTCCTGAAGGCCCGCGACGGTGAGGACACCGCCGAGGCGGCCTACTACCTCGGCACCAACCGCAACAAGCGCTCGATCACGGTCGACATCGCGCGGCCGCAGGGCCAGGCCCTGATCCGCCGGCTGGCAGCGCAGTGCGACGTCTTCATCGAGAACTTCAAGGTCGGCGACATGGCCCGCTACGGGCTCGGCGCCGCGGCGCTGCGCGCGCTGTACCCGCGCCTCGTCTACTGCTCGATCACCGGCTTCGGCCAGACCGGCCCCTATGCCGATCGCGCCGGCTACGACTACGCCATCCAGGGCATCGGCGGCCTGATGAGCGTGACCGGCGAGCGCGACGACCTGCCCGGCGGCGGCCCGCAGAAGGTGGGCGTCGCGGTGGCGGATCTCTTCACCGGCATGTACGCGAGCGTCGCGATCCTCGCCGCGCTGCGCCACCGCGATGCCACCGGACAGGGCCAGGCCGTCGACATGGCCTTGCTCGACACCCAGGTCGCGATGCTCGCCAACCTCGGTGCCAACTTCCTCGCCACCGGCGCCGCGCCGCGGCGGGCCGGCAACGCCCACCAGAACATCGTGCCCTACCAGGTGTTCGAGACCTCGGACGGCCACATGATCCTGGCGGTCGGCAACGACGGCCAGTTCGCGAAGTTCTGCGAGGTGGCCGGCCGGCCGGAGCTGGCCGCCGATCCGCGCTTCGCCCGCAATGCCGACCGCGTGCGCCACCGCGCAGTGCTGGTGCCGCTGCTGGAGGAGATCGTCCGGGCCCGACCGAAGCAGCAGTGGCTGTCCGCCCTCGAGGCCGCCAAGGTGCCGTGCGGCGCGATCAACGACCTGGCCGAGGTCTTCGCCGATCCACAGGTGCAGGCCCGCGGCATGACCGTGCCGATGCCGCACCCGCTGGCCGACACGCTGCGCGTGGTCGCGAGCCCGATGAAGCTGTCCGGCACCCCGGTGCAATACCGCCGCGCGCCGCCGCTCCTCGGCGAGCACACCGACGAGGTGCTGGCCGAGTTCGGATGGTCCGACGCCGAGCGCGCCGAGCTGCGCCGCCAACATGTCCTGTAACTGACACGGCAGCCCCGTGCGACACCCCCAAGGTCGGGGGATTGGGGCGCTCGGGGGGTGTCCTCCGCTGCCTGCCTGAACGACACTTGCAACCAAGGGTGACAAACCCGCACAAGCCGTTCATCCACGGACAGGGACGCCAACATGGACATGACCGAACTCGACCGCGCTGCCGCGCCCGCCCACCGCGACGCCGGCCACGAACCGGACGAGGGCGATCACTGGCGGGACGTGGTCAACGAGCTCAGCGCCGAGATGGCGACGCCGCTGACCAGCGCGCTCGAACGCGTCACGACCCTCGCCGGGACCGGTCGCATCGACCGCGTCAGCCTGCGCTGCCTGGTGGAAGAACTGCAGAAGGCGCGCGCCATCAGCATCGCCGGCCAGCAGCTGGGCCGCCTGGCCTCCGGCCGGCTGCGCCAGACCCATGAGCGCCTGCCGCTCACGCAGACGCTGAAGGACGTGCTGACCCAGCGCGCCGCCGAGACGCAGGCGCGCGGCATCCACATCAAGCAGGTGCTGAAGCCGGCCGACGTGATCGTCGACGCCTCGCTGCTGTTCAGCCTGTTCAACGCGTTGCTGGACTGGTCGCTGCTGCATGCGCAGTCGACCATCGAGTACCGCATCGACATCAAGACCTGGCCGACGCATGCACGGCTGGTCAGCAAGTTCGCCTACCAGCCCGAGGACCAGGCCGACCTGCCGCCCGCCACGGTGGAAGAAGGCTCGCCGCTGGATTCGATCGCCTGGCGCCTGCTCGAGCAGACCGCGTGGACGATGGGCCTGCCGATCGAGCGCAAGATCGAAGGCAGCCACGTGACGCTGTCGATCGAGTTCCCGCGCACCGTCGGCGAGCAGCTCGAGGGCCTGAGCATCCTCGAACTGGACCGCGGCTTCGCGCCGTCGGCCCGCACCAAGCCGCTGGCTGGCAGCCATGTGCTGGTGGTCGCCTCGCGGCGCGACGTGCGCATCCAGGTGCGCGACGCGGTGCGCAACATGGGCCTGCTGGTGGATTTCGTCACCTCGATCGAGGAGGCCCGCGACTTCTGCCGCAGCGGCCTGCCGCATGCGATCGTCGTCGAGTCGGTGCTGCGCGGCGACCGCTTCAACGACCTGCGCAACGAGGTCGATTCGGCCGGTGGCGATGTGGTGTTCATCGAGATCATCGAAGAGGGCAATGCCTTCGAGATCTCGGGCTTCGGCGGCTTGAGCATGGCGCGCGTCGGGCGCGACGCGATCCTGACCTCGCTGCCGTCGGCGCTGATGTTCGAGCTGTCGAAGACTACTTGAGGCTGCCGAACACCTTCTTCAGGATCGCGCTCCCGGTGGCGACCGGGTTCTCGCGGATCTTGTGCTCTTCCTCGCCGATCATCAGGAACAGCCCGTCGAGCGCCTTCTCGGTGACGTAGCTGTGGATGTTGGCATCCTGCGGCTTCAGCAGCCCGAAGCTCGCCGCCTTGCCGGCCACCGCGTTGTACTTGTCGGCCAGCGACACCTTCTCGGTCGCCCGCTTGACGATCGGCAGGAAGCGCACGCCCAGCGGCTCGCGCGTCTTGGCCGAGAAGAACTGCGTGACCGAGCCGTCGCCGCCGGTCAGGATGCCCTTGGCGTCCTCGACGCTCATGCTCTTCACCGCGCCGACCAGCAGCGTCTTCGCCTCGGGCACCGCGGCCTCGGCGGCGCGGTTCAGCGCCGTTTCCAGTTCGTCGACGCGCCGTTGCTGCCCGGTCGCCCTCAGGAAGCGCGCGGCGTCGTTCAGGAAGCCGGGCAGCGGGATGTGCACCTTCGGGTTCGACAGAAAACCGTCCGGCTTGCCGAGCAGGCCGACGGCCGACACCGCGCCGCGCTCCAGCGCCGCCCGGATGCCCGCGGTGGCATCGCCTTCGCTGAGGCTGAACGCCTGGGCCTGCCCGCTCCAAGCCAGAAAGCCAAACCCCTGTCCCAGGCCGGCGAGCACCGCTGACGTAAACTTTCTCCGCTGCATCGATCACATCCCATGAAATTGACCCGCCATCTTGCCGTCGCGTTGAGTGTTCTGGCAATCGCGGCAGCGGCTTGTGGGGCTTATGCGGTGTATTCGGTCCTCGCGCGCCCGGAGATGGCGCCTGACGCCGCGTTCGTCCGCCTGGATGGCAGCCGCAGCAGCGTCGCGCAACTGAAGGGGCAGGTGGTGCTGGTCAACTTCTGGGCCACCACCTGCACGACCTGCGTGCACGAGATGCCGCAGTTGGCAGCCACCCACAACCGGTTCAAGGCGCGCGGCTTCGAGACGCTGGCGGTGGCGATGAGCTACGACCCGCCGGCCTCGGTGATCCACTTCGCCGAATCGCGGCAGTTGCCGTTCACCGTGGTGATCGACAACACCGGCGCGGTCGCCCGCAGCTTCGGCCCCATCGAGGGCACGCCGACCAGCGTGCTGATCAACCAGCGCGGCGAGATCGTCAAGCGCTACGTCGGCGCACCGGACTTCGTGGCGCTGCAGGCCCTGGTCGACAAGCTGCTCGCCGACCCGGCCTGATCAGACGGCGTTCGCGACGCCGGCCTGGTGGGCCTGCTGGTCCGCGTGGTAGCTCGAACGCACCATCGCGCCGACGGCCGCGTGCGTGAACCCCATCTTCAGTGCCTCGTCCTCGAACATCTTGAAGGTGTCCGGGTGCACGTAGCGCCGCACCGGCAGGTGGTGGCCGCTCGGCGCGAGGTACTGGCCGATCGTCAGCATGTCGATGCCGTGCTCGCGCATGTCGCGCATCACCTGCAGGATCTCTTCGTCGGTTTCGCCCAGGCCCACCATCAGCCCGCTCTTGGTCGGCACGTGAGGCGCGAATTCCTTGAAGCGCTTCAGCAGGTTCAGCGAGTACGCATAGTCCGAGCCCGGGCGCGCTTCCTTGTACAGGCGCGGCGCGGTCTCGAGGTTGTGGTTCATCACGTCGGGCGGTGCCGCCTTCAGGATCTCCAGCGCGCGGTCCATGCGGCCGCGGAAATCGGGCGTCAGGATCTCGATGCGGGTGTCGGGCGACAGTTCGCGGGTGCGCTGGATGCACTCGACGAAATGCGCGGCGCCGCCATCGCGCAGGTCGTCGCGGTCGACGCTCGTGATCACGACGTACTTCAGGCGCAGCGCCGCGATGGTCTTCGCGAGGTTCAGCGGCTCGTCGGCATCCAGCGGATCCGGCCGGCCGTGGCCGACGTCGCAGAACGGGCAGCGCCGCGTGCACTTGTCGCCCATGATCATGAACGTGGCGGTGCCCTTGCCGAAGCATTCGCCGATGTTCGGGCACGACGCCTCTTCGCACACCGTGTGCAGCTTGTGCTCGCGCAGGATCTGCTTGATCTCGTAGAAGCGGGTGGTCGGCGAGCCGGCCTTCACGCGGATCCAGTCCGGCTTCTTCAGCGTCTCGGCCGCGACGATCTTGATCGGGATGCGGGCCGTCTTGGCCTGCGCCTTCTGCTTGGCGCTCGCATCGTAATGGGCCGCGTCCTGGGCCTGGTGGATGACGTTTTCGGTCGACATCGGGGGTACTTTCGAGGGGCGGCCGACGGATCAGCGCAATGAGGTCAGCTCAGGTGCGACACCAGCCGGTCGCCCAGCCGCTGCGCCGCGGTGGTCCAGTCGGTGCGGACGCCCAGTGTAGCCAAGTCGACCGTTTGCAGCCCGGCGTAGCCGCAGGGGTTGATGCCGCTGAAGGGGCTCAGGTCCATCGCCACGTTCAGCGCCAGGCCGTGGTAGGTGCAATGCCGGCTGACCTTGATGCCGAGCGCCGCCACCTTGCCCAGGCCCTCGAAGTCATCCGCCCGCGGCCCGGTCAGCGCCGCATGCCCGGCCGGATCCGACAGGTTCACGTAGATGCCGGGCGCGCCGGGCACCCGGTGGCCGGTGATGCTGAAGCCTTCGAGCGTCTTGATGACGCAGTGCTCCAGCCGGTAGACGTATTCCTTCACGTAGATGCCCAGCCGGCGCAGGTCGATCAGCGGGTAGGCGACCACCTGGCCGGGGCCGTGGTAGGTGACCTGGCCGCCGCGGTTGGTCTGCACCACCGGGATGCCGTGCGCGTCCAGCACGTGCTCGGCCTTGCCGGCCAGCCCCTGCGTGTAGACGGGCGGGTGCTCGCACAGCCAGATCTCGTCCGGCGTGTCGGCGGTGCGGCGCTCGGTGAACTCGCGCATCGCCTGCCCGGCCGCCGCGTAGTCGGTCGGGCCGAGCAGCTTCAGCAGCGCAGGCACGTCACTGGACCGACATCAAAGCACCACCTTGACCATCGGGTGCGTCGACAGCGTGCGGTACAGCTCGTCGAGCTGCTCGCGGCTGGTGGCGGTGACGGTGACCGTCACGCCCAGGTACTTGTTGCCGCTGCTCGGGCGGATCTCGACGGTGGACGCGTCGAATTCGGGGTCGAACTGTTTCGCGATCGTCGTGATCGCATGGACGAAGCCGTCGGCGTTCGTGCCCATCRCCTTGATCGGGAAGCGCGACGGGTATTCGATCAGCGACTGGTCGGGCGGAATGTCTTGCATCGTGGCGTTCATGCCGTCGCAGATGGGGCGGCCTGCGGAAAATTCAAATCGACTGCACCGTCTTGGCCCGCTGGTAGGCCTCGTACAGCTTCGCGTAGATCGGGCCGGGCTTGCCGCGCAACGCCCCATGGCCCACGGCCTCGCCGTCGACCTGCGTCACCGCCAGCACCTCCTTGGTGGCCGAGCTCAGCATCAGCTCGTCGGCGCCCAGCACCTCGGCCTCGGAGATCGGGCGCAGGTTGTAGCCGATGCCGGCTTCCTCGCACAGCTCGCGGATCAGCTCGTAGCGGATGCCCTCGAGCACGTGCTCGCTCTTCGGGGCGCCCAGCACCGCGCCCTCGTGCACGACCCACACGTTGCTGGACGAGGCCTCGGTCAGGAAGCCGTCACGGAACATGATGGTCTCGACGGCGCCGTGGTCGGCCGAGATCTGGCGCGCCAGCACGTTGCCGAGCAGCGAGGTCGACTTGATGTCGCCGCGCTCCCAGCGGAAGTCGCGCGCCGTGACGCAGGCGACGCCGTGGTGGCGCTGTTCGGCGCCGGCCGGCTTCATCGGGTTGGCCATCATGAACACCGTCGGTGTCAGATCGGGCGGCATCACGTGGTCGCGCACCGCCACGCCGCGCGTGACCTGGATGTAGAGCAGCTGGTCGTCGGCCGCCTGCGCATCGATCAGCCTGCGGCAGCGTTCCAGCCATTGGGCGCGGTCGAACGGGCTCGCGATGCGCACCTTGCCCAGGCTGCGGTTCAGGCGCGCCAGGTGCTCGTCGAAGCGGAACAGGCGGCGCCCGTAGACGGGCACGACCTCGTAGATGCCGTCGCCGAAGACGAAGCCGCGGTCCAGCACCGACACCTTGGCGTCGCGCAGCGGACCGTACTCGCCGTTGAGGTAGCACAGGGTGTCAGGCAGGGCTTGCATGCGGGCTCCCGAGGACGGATGCAGTGGGAACGGATGAGCTTACTTGATCCACAGCCGCAGGGCATCCCAGGCGCGGCCGAAGATGCCGGCCTGCTCGACGCCGGTCAGCACGACCAGCGGCAACTCGGCCACCGGCGCCCCGGTCGAGGTGGTCACCTTCAGCGTGCCGACGCGCTGGCCCTGAGCGAGCGGCGCGACCAGCGGATCGGTGCGCTCGATCTTCGTCTGCAGCTTCGCGCCCTCGCCCTTGGGCACGCTGACGAAGACCCCGTTCGCCGCGCCCAGTTGGGCCTCGCGCGCCGTGCCCTTCCAGACCTGCACCGTGGCCACCGCCTTCGAGCCTTCGAACAGGCGCACCGTGTCGAAGGCCTGGAAGCCCCAGTTCAGCAGCTTCTGGCTCTCGTTCGCGCGGGCATCCATCGAGGCCGCGTTCAGCACCACGCTGAGCAGGCGCCGCTTGCCGCCGCCGGCGCCGTTGACCGCGAGGTTCGGGAAGTCGCGCTGCGCCGAGACCACCATGCAGTAGCCGGCGGCCTCGGTGTAGCCGGTCTTCATGCCGTCGACGGTCGGGTCGCGCGTCAGCAGCACGTTGCGGTTGTTCTCGTTGCTGATCGGCGCGCCCTCGTAGTGGTACTTCTTGATCGAGTAGATCGGGTAGTACTCGGGGAAGTCGCGGATGATGCGACTCGCGATCACGGCCACGTCGCGCGCCGTGCTCTTGTGGCCCGGCTCGGTGAGGCCGGTGGCGTTCTTGAACTGCGTGTTCTTCAGGCCGAAGGCCTGGGCCTGGCGGTTCATCAGCTCGATGAACTGGTCGAGCGTGCCGCCGACGCCCTCGGCCAGCACCACCGCGGCGTCGTTGCCGGAGTTGACGATCAGCCCGCGCAGCAGGTCGTCGACCYTCGGCGCGCTGCGCGGCTCGATGAACATCAGCGAGCCGCCGCCCTTGCGCTCCTGCCAGGCGCGCAGCGACACCGGCAGCGTCTGCTCCAGCGTCAACTTGTGGTCGCGCAGCGCGGCGAACGCCAGGTAGGCGGTCATCAGCTTGGTCAGCGAGGCCGGGTCGGCCGGCGCATCCGCCTCGCGCTCGGCGAGCGTCTGGCCGGTGGTCACATCGAGCAGGATGTAGCTCTTGGCCGCGATCTCCGGCGGCTGGGGCGCCTGCGCGTAGGAAACGGACGAGACGGCAGCGGCGCCAAGCGCCAGCACGAGGGCAAACAGTCTTTTCATGAACGTCGGAATCAGGTTGGCTGGTGCGCGAAGCCCGGGCATCAACGATGCCAGGACCGCACCACCAGGTTCTTCAGCAGCGCCAGCTGCCCGTGAAAGAAATGGCCCACGCCGGGGATCACCACCACCGGCAGGGATTGAGGCCGTGCCCAGTCGAGGGTGGCCGACAGCGGCACGATCTCGTCGGATTCGCCGTGGATCACCAAAGTTTCCTCCGGCACCGGCGCGACCTTCTGTTTCTGCGTCGACGGCCCGACCAGCACCAGCCGCTCGGCCTTCGCATCATCGGGCAGGCGCGCGGCCGCCTGTGACGCGACGTAGCCGCCGAACGAGAAGCCCGCCAGCACCAGCGGCAGCGCCGGGTCGCGGTGCGCGGCGATCACCGCCAGCGCATCGTCGATCTCGCCCTGGCCTTCGTCCCACGCGCCTTCGGAGGCCGCCACGCCGCGGAAGTTGAAGCGCACGGTGCGGTAGCCCAGCTGCAGGAAGGCGCGCGCCAGTGTCTGCACCACCTTGTTGTCCATCGTGCCGCCCTGCTGCGGGTGCGGATGGCAGACCACCGCCACGCCGCGCGGCTCGCCCTCGGGGCGGTCGAGCGCGCATTCGAGCGCGCCCGCGGGGCCCGGTGTCAGCTGCTTGACGGTCTTCGCATTCATCTGCACGGCCCGGTCAGCGTCCGACCGAATCGGGCAGCAGCAGCCGCTCGACCACCACGCCGTTCTTCAGATGCGACTCGACGATCTCGTCGATGTCGGCATCGTCGACATAGGTGTACCAGACGGCTTCGGGGTACACGACCGCCACCGGCCCGCCGGCGCAGCGATCGAGGCAACCCGCCTTGTTGACCCGCACGCCGCCGGGACCGGCCAGCTTCTCGGCCTTGGTGCGCGATTTGCAGCGCTCGAAGCCGGCCTGCGCATGGTGGTTGGCACAGCTGTCTTCGCCCTTGTCGCGCTGGTTCAGGCAGAAGAAGATGTGGCGCTTGAAATAGGTCATCGGCGCATTTTACGGACCTGCCGCAGCGGCCCGCTCGATGCTGTCCCTGGCGGCCACGCGGGCGAGCAGGTAGACGAGCGCCGCGTACGGCCACAACCAGCCGACCCATTGCGCGAGGCCATGGAAGCGGATGAAGCGTCCCTGCTCCCAGCCTTGCAGGCTCTCGGCGAAGTAGGGATCGGTCGGCGCCTGCGCCACCAGCGCGACCAGCGCCGTCACGACCACCAGGCCGAGCCCGGCCGCGCCGCGGCGCGGGATGCGCAGCAGCAGCAGCCCGGCGATCGCACCGCTCAGCAGCCCCGGCAAGGCAGGCGGCGTCAGCCAGGCCAGCGCATGCTGCGGGCCGAAGTTCAGCGCCGTCGACAGCGTGGTCGTCGCGAAGCCGAGCGCGGCCGCGCCGGGCACCATCGCCGCGCGGCGCCAGCCCGGGCGCACGATGGTGTACGCGACCAGGCACGGCGCCAGCAGGCCGAGCAGGATCGCGAGCAGCTCGCTGCCGCGCGACAACGGCGTCATCGCGACGCTCGCATCGGCCCAGTCTTCGGTCCACGCCGACCACGGCGTGCCGGCCAGCGCCTCGGCGGCCAGCTCCTGCAATCGCACCAGCACCTGGCCGAGGCCGAGCGGCACCGGCGTCGGGAACAGCAGGCCGATCGGCCACAGCAGCAACAGCAGCAGCCCGCCGGTGATGCGGCTCACGAACCAGCGGTCGCGCAGCGTCTGCCAGCGGTCGATGCCGCCGAGCGCGTGCACCGCCACCGCGACCAGCGCGCCGGCCAGCGTGCCGGCGGCGTTCAGCACCCAGTCGAGGCTGGACGGCACGCGCTGCGGCAGCCAGTTCTGCAGGCTCTCCATCGCGAACGACAGCAACGAGCCTGCCAGCAGCGCCGCGACGAAGGCGATCGACACGCGCCGCCCGGAGCGCACCAGCGCACCCACCACCAGCGCGCCGAGCGGCATGTAGCCGAGCAGGTTGGAGACCACGTCGAAGGCGGTCCAGTAGCGCGGCCACGGCAGGTGGCCGAGCCCGGCCAGCGCCAGCGCCACCGGCTGCTTCCAGCCGGTGAACGGCGACAGGCTCGCGTAGACGATCAGCGCCGCATACAGCCACGCCAACGGTCCGGCCGAGCTGCGGTGCGGTGCCATCGCCGGATCAGAACGGCTTGACGATCACCAGCACGACGATGGCCGCGAACAGCAGGATCGCGGTCTCGTTGAAGAAGCGGAACCAGCGTTCGCTGCGGCGGTTCTCGAACTGCTCGAACCGGCGCAGCAGCGCGCGGCAGCCGTGGTGGTAGCCGATCGCCAGCACCACCAGCGCGAGCTTCGCGTGCAGCCAGCCGCTGCCGGGTCCGCGCCCGATGCCGAAGCCCAGCCACAGCCACAGGCCGAACAGCAGGGCGGGAACCATCAGGAAGCTGGTGAAACGGTAGAGCTTGCGCGCCATCAACAGCAGGCGCTCACGCTCGGCGTGGCTGTCGGCCGGCACCGAAGCGAGGTTGACGAACAGGCGCGGCAGGTAAAAAAGACCGGCGAACCAGCTGGCGACGAAGATCAGGTGCAGGGCCTTGACCCAGGGATAGAGGCTGCTCATCCGCGGGATTATGGGGGGCCGGTCGAGCGCAGGGCCGCCCCAAGCCGACCGGCATCCCCTCGGGGGATCGGCGATGTACTCGTCGACGAGGGGTGGTCATCCCAAAAAGAAAACCCCGACCGTCAAGGCCGGGGTTGAAAAGCCTCATCGCTGTCATCACGGTAAGGCTCCTGCTCAGGGAGGAAAAGCAGGGAATGACCACCTTGCGGCTATCATTCAAGGGCGACTTTAGCAGATGAGTGCCGGGCTGTTGAAGTGCCGTCGCACGGGATTTACACGTAAAAAGTCCCGATGTCTCATCGTCACATCGGTTTCGGCGGCCGGCCCCCGCGTCGCAACCGCCTTCAAAAGACGCCATGCTGCCGCCCGCCCCGTTCCCCGCCAACCGCCCGCGCCGCCTGCGCCGCGATGAATTCACCCGCGCGCTGGTGCGCGAGAACCGCCTGCACGCGAGCGACCTGATCTACCCGGTGTTCGTCCAGGACGGGCGCAACCAGGTGCACGACGTCGCCTCGATGCCGGGCGTTCAACGCCTCAGCCTGGACCGGCTGATGCCGCTGGCCGAAGAATGCGTGAAGCTCGGCGTGCCGGTGCTGGCCTTGTTTCCGGTCATCGAGCCGGCGCTGAAGGACGAGAACGGCAGCGAGGCGCTGAACCCGAAGGGGCTGGTGCCGACCGTGGTGCGCGAGTTGAAGAAGCAGTTCCCGCAGCTCGGCCTGATGACCGATGTCGCGCTCGATCCGTTCACGAGCCACGGCCAGGACGGCCTGCCCGACGAGACCGGCTACATGCGCAACGACGACACCGTGAAGGTGCTGACCGGCCAGGCGCTGGTGCAGGCCGAGGCCGGCGTCGACATCGTCGCGCCGAGCGACATGATGGACGGCCGCATCGGCGCAATCCGCAGCGCGCTCGAAGCGCGCGGCCTGGTCCACACGCGGATCATGGCGTACAGCGCCAAGTACGCGAGTGCCTTCTACGGCCCGTTCCGCGACGCGGTCGGTTCGGCGAAGAACCTCGGCAAGGCGGACAAGAAGGTCTACCAGATGGACCCCGGCAACAGCGACGAGGCGCTGCGCGAGGTCGCGCTCGACCTGGCCGAAGGCGCCGACATGGTGATGGTGAAGCCCGGCCTGCCCTACCTCGACATCGTGCGCCGCGTGAAGGACGAGTTCCGCGTGCCGACCTTCGCCTACCAGGTGAGCGGCGAGTATGCGATGGTGAAGGCCGCCGCGGCCCAGGGCTGGCTCGACCACGATGCGGTGATGCTCGAGAGCCTGCTCGCGTTCAAGCGCGCCGGCGCCGACGGCGTGCTGACTTACTTCGCGCTCGACGCGGCCCGGCTGCTGCGGCAGCAGGCCTGACGCACCCGACACCACACACGCGGCGCATGCGAATCTTCCACATCACGGCCGACCAGTTCACCGAGATCGAAGCGCTGCCCGACAAGCTGCCGTCCACCGGCTACCTGTGGATCGGCACCGCGCGGCGCGAGTTCGAGGTCAACATCGCCGAGGTCCAGGCCGGGCTGCAGCGCTGGACCGGCGGCCAGCTCGTCGACCTGCACATCTCCGACCTGCTGAACAACCAGCTGCCGTCGCACTTCGACTACACCTCGTGGTACGACCTGATGGTGTTCCGCCGGCTCGCGGCGGGCAGCGGCAGCGCCGGCCTGTTCCTCGACGACCAGAGCGGCACCGCCAGCACCGCCAAGCGTGCGCTCGAGGCGATCGACACCAGCCCGGTCGGCTTCGCGGTGTTCGACCGCGTGCTGATGACGGTGCACCCGACCGACTGCCAGGTGCGCGATTTCTTCGCGAGCAAGCTGCAGCAGATGGTCGAGGGTGCCGACCAGCGCTACGAGCCGCGCGGCGCGATGCGGCTGCCCACCGGCCCCGCCGACCTGATGCTGCGCATGCTGAACCACATGGTCGACAGCTACCTCGAGCTGCGCCGGCTGCTGACCAAGCAGCTCGGCTACCTGCAGCAGGAGCTGTTCAACCCGCGCAGCCAGTTCGACAGCTGGCAGGTGCTGCTCGAGTCGCGCAACTCGCTGCACCTGCTGGAAGACACCTGCGAGGACCAGCGCAGCGCGATCGTCGAATGGATCGACTCGCTCGACGAATGGCCGGACGAGCCGGACCCGAAGGCGGCGCGCGACCGCGAACTGCTGCGCGTGCGCTCGCGCGACGTGCTGGAGCACATCGAGCGCGTGCTGAGCCACGTGCGCCGGCTCGAATCCTCGGCCGAGACCGCGGTGCAGATGCATTTCTCGGCGCAGAGCAACCGCACCAACGACATCATGCGCACGCTGACGGTGCTGACCGCGATCTTCCTGCCGCTGAACCTGGTCACCGGGTTCTTCGGGATGAATTTCGAGGGGCTGCCGCTGATCCACAGCGGCGACGGCGTCTGGATGGCCAGCGGCTTCATGCTGGTGATCGCGGTTTCGCTCGGCTGGTTCTTCTGGCGCAAGCGCTACCTGAGCACGTCGCGCCATCCGAGATGACAACCCCTCGGTCGATGAGTACATCGACCGATCCCCCGAGGGGATGCGGGCCGGCTTGGGGCGGCCCGGCGCTCGGCCCGCTCAGCGCTGATAGGGATCGTCGTAGCCGAGCCCGGCGAGGATGCGCGTCTCCTCGGCCTCCATCTCGACCGCCTCGTCCTCTTCCTCGTGGTCATGCCCCTGCGCGTGCRGCGTGCCGTGCACCAGCAGGTGCGCGTAATGCGCCTGCAGCGCGATGCCCTGCTCGCGCGCCTCGGCCTCGACCACCGGCGCGCACAGGATCAGGTCGGCCTGCACCACCGGTGCGTGGCTGTAGTCGAAGGTCAGCACGTTGGTCGCGTAGTCCTTGCCGCGGTACTCGCGGTTCAGCGCGCGGCCTTCGTCGGCATCGACGATGCGCACCGTGATCTCGCCGGGCGCCGCCAGCGCCGCGCGGATCCAGCGCGCCACCTTGTGGCGGGGCAGCTCGGCGCGGTGCGTCGCGTCGGCGAACTGCAGCGAGAGACCCAGCTCGGGACGTGCCGTCGCCATGTTCAGATCCGATCCGTCGGCGCGGCGTCGTAGGCCTCGACGATGCGCGCGACCAGCGGGTGGCGCACCACGTCGGCCGCGGTGAAGCGCGTCATCGCGATGCCGGCCACGCGGCGCAGCACGCGCTCGGCGTCGATCAGCCCGCTGTCGGTGCCGCGCGGCAGGTCGATCTGGCTCACGTCGCCGGTGACGACGCACTTGCTGCCGAAGCCGATGCGCGTCAGGAACATCTTCATCTGCTCGCGGGTGGTGTTCTGCGCCTCGTCGAGGATCACGAACGCATGGTTCAGCGTGCGCCCGCGCATGAAGGCGAGCGGCGCGATCTCGATGTTGCCCTTCTCGAACGCGCGGCCCACCTTCTCCATGCCCATCAGGTCGTACAGCGCGTCGTACAGCGGGCGCAGGTAGGGATCGACCTTCTGCGCCAGGTCGCCGGGCAGGAAGCCGAGCCGCTCGCCGGCCTCGACCGCCGGCCGCGTCAGGATGATGCGCTGCACGCTGCTGCGTTCCAGCGCATCGACCGCGCAGGCCACCGCGAGGAAGGTCTTGCCGGTGCCGGCCGGGCCGATGCCGAACGTGATGTCGTGCGCGAGGATGTTGCGCAGGTACAGCTGCTGGTTGGGCGTGCGGCCGGTCAGGTCGGGGCGGCGCGTGCGCAGCAGGACCTCGTCGCCCTCTTCATCCGGGGCATCGCCCGGGGCCGCCTCGCGCAAGGCCGGGCGCCCGAGCACCGGCGTGCGCGGCCGCGCCTGCGAGTCGTCAGCCAGCGCCTCGGTGATCGCGAGCTGCAATGTCTCGGCCGCGATCGGCCGGCGCGAGCGGCCGTACAGGGTCTGCAGCAAGGCCACCGCGCGCTCGGCACTCGCCTTCGGGCCGTCGATGCGGAAGGATTCGTTGCGCCGCGAGATGCTGACGCCGAAGGCGGCCTCGATGCTGCGCAGGTGTTCATCGACGCTGCCGCACAAGTGCGACAGGCGGGCGTTGTCGAGCGGGATGAAGGCGTGGCGAAGGATCACGTGGGCGCTGACTCGGGCTGAAAAGAAGGCGGAAGGCCGGATTGTCGCCGGAAGGCCCCGGCGGCGCAGGCATCCTGCACAATCGGCGCCCATGCCCTGCTTTCCGCCGACGCCCACCCTCGCCGACCGGCTGCGTGCCGCGGCCCGATGCGTGGCGATGTCGGTGGCCTGCGTGCTGGCCCTCAGCGGCGCGGTCGCGAGCGCCGCGGCCGATGACTCCGGCGTCATCGAGATCCGCAACGCGAGCCGGGTTGCCAGCACCCTGCCCACCTTCCCGCAGGACTTGCAGCAGCGCGCCGTGCGCCTGCCCGACGACTGGTCCGAGACCCTGCCGCAGTCCGACGGGCCGGCCTGGTACCGCCTCAACTTCACGCTGCCGGCGAGCCGCATCACGCCGGCGCCGCTGATGGCCGCCTACATCGAGCGTGCCTGCAGCAACGCGCAGGTCTGGCTGAACGGCAACCTGGTCTTCGACGGCGGCCGCATGGCCGAGCCGGTGACGCGCAACTGCTTCTACCCGCAGCTCGTCGCGCTGCCGCCGGCGCTGCTGAACCCGGACGGCAACGTGCTCGACATCAAGGTGCAGGGCTACGCGCTGCAGCACGTCGCGTCGCGCCAGCGGGCCGGCGGGCTGTCGGCGGTGCAGGTCGGGCCGCACGCGCTGCTGGCCGAGCAGCAGGCGCGCCAGGCCTTCTGGAACATCTCGCTGGTGCAGGTGATCTCGGCGATGCTGGTGCCGCTGGGCATCGTGATGCTGGGCATGGGGTGGCAGGATCGCCGCAGCCCCTGGCTGATCCATTTCGGCCTGCTTGCGATCGGCTGGGCCGCGCTGTCGGCGCGCCTGTGGTGGCGCGATCCGCCGTGGGACAACGCCACCAGCGAGTTCCTGTCCTGCGTCGGCTTCGGCGTGCTGGTGGCGCTGGCGGTCCAGTTCCTGGTGCGCTATGCCGCGCTGCGCTCGACCAAGCTCGAGATCGGCCTCGCGCTGCAGTGCCTGCTGATCCCGGCCAGCCTCGCGCTCGCCGGGCCGCATCGCCTGTACCTGATGACGAGCAGCTGGTACCTGCTGCTGTCGGCCGRGGTGATGGCGGCCGTCACGCTGTACCTGCGCGTGACCTGGCGCAAGGGGCCGGACGGCCGCGCCGACTTCTGGCCGATGGCCTTCATGCTGATGGGCGTCGGCGTGCTGGTGCTGGTCGAGCTGGCGACGCAGCACGGCTGGATCTCGTGGCTGCCGGTGCACGTGCTGCACTTCAGCATGCCGCTGATGTTCATCGCGGTCGCCGCGCGCCAGATCCACATCTTCGGCCGCGCGCTGCAGGTGGCCGAGGCGAGCCGCAACTCGCTGGAAAGCCGCATCAACGAGGTCACCGCCGAGATCGAGCGCAATTTCTCGCAGATGGCCGAGCTGCGCGTCGAGCAGGTGACCGAGAAGGAACGCAAGCGCATCGCCGCCGACCTGCACGACGACCTGGGCGCCAAGCTGCTGACCATCGTGCACACCAGCGAGAGCGAGCGCATCTCCACCCTGGCGCGCGAGGCGCTCGAGGAGATGCGCCTGTCGGTGCGCGGCCTGACCGGCAAGCCGATGCAGGTGGCCGATGCGCTGGCCGACTGGCGCGCCGAGACGGTGTCGCGCCTGAGCCAGGCCAACATCGAGGCCGACTGGCGCAGCCCCACCGAAGACGTGCACCAGCAGCTGTCGGCGCGTGCCTTCGTGCAGACCACCCGCATCCTGCGCGAGGCGGTCAGCAACATCATCAAGCACAGCGGCGCCTCGCACTGCAAGGTGCGCTGCAGCATCGGCGAGCATGATTTCGTGCTGGTCGTGCAGGACAACGGCAAGGGCATCCCGATGGAACTCGACGGCAAGCTCGACCGCGGCCACGGGATGGCCAGCATGAAACACCGCGCCAAGCAGATGCAGGGGCAGTGCCTGGTCGAGTCGGGGCCGGGCTACGGCACGGTGATCCGGCTGACCTTGCCGCTGTGAAGCGCACAATCCTTCCTCGTCCGTCCACCCGGCCGCTGCTACGATTCAAGATCCCCTCGAGGACACCCCATGAACAAGATCCTGCTGCTCGAAGACCTGCCCGAGATCCGTGCCTGGGTGAAGGCCCTGGTGACGCAGGTGTTTCCGCAGGCGCAGATCTCCGAGAGCGCCCGGGTGCACGACGCGCTGGCCCTGATCAGCGCCGAGCGCTTCGATGTCGCGCTGGTCGACCTGGGCCTGCCGGATGGATCCGGCGTCGACGTGGTCGCGGCGCTGCGTGAATCGCAGCCCGAGGCGCAGTCGGTGGTGGTCACCATCCACGACGACGACGACCACCTGTTCCCCGCCCTGCAGGCCGGCGCGTTCGGCTACCTGCTGAAAGAGCAGCCGCGCGAGCATTTCGTCGAGCAGCTGCAGCGCATCAGCCAGGGCGAGCCGCCGCTGACGCCGTCGATCGCGCGCCGCGTGATCGCGTATTTCGCGGCACAGAACAAGCCGCAGGAGCGCCCGCAGAACCTGCCGCACGTCTCGCTGACCGACCGCGAGAACGAGGTGCTGCTGTGGGTGGCCAAGGGCTTCACGCTGCCGGAGATCGGCACGCAGCTGAACCTGTCGCGCCACACGATCGCCGACTACGTGAAGCAGATCTACCGCAAGCTCAACGTCAGCTCGCGGGCGGAAGCCGCGCTCGAGGCCCAGCGCCTGGGCCTGTTCCGCCGATGATCGGCCGGCTGAGCGGCCTGCTGGCAGAGAAGAACCCGCCCCAGTTGCTGGTGGATGTCGGCGGCGTCGGCTACGAGGTCGACGTGCCGATGAGCACCTTCTACAACCTGCCCACGCTCGGCGAGCGCGTGACGCTGCTGACGCATTTCGTCGTGCGCGAGGACGCCCAGGTGCTGTTCGGCTTTCTGACAGCCGAGGAGCGCGCGACCTTCCGTCAGCTGGTGAAGATCTCCGGCGTCGGGCCGCGCACGGCCCTGTCGATCCTGTCGGGCTTGAGCGTCGGCGAGCTGGCGCAGGCGGTGTCGCTGCAGGAGAGCGGCCGGCTGATCAAGGTGCCGGGCATCGGCAAGAAGACGGCCGAGCGGCTGCTGCTGGAGCTGAAGGGCAAGCTCGGTGCCGACCTGGCGATGCCGGCCAGCGTCGCGAGCGATGCGCAGGCCGACATCCTGCAGGCGCTGGTGGCGCTGGGCTACAGCGACCGCGAGGCGGCCGCCGCATTGAAGAGCCTGCCGGCGGAAGTCGGTGTGAGCGAAGGCATCAAGCTCGCGCTGAAGGCCCTCGCCCGCTGACCCCTCGTCAGTGGCTGTGATCGGCCCCCGCCGCCTCGACGTTCACCGTCACCGTCACCTCCCCCGCCTTCTCGAACTTCAGCCGCAGCGGGAACTTGTCGCCCTCCTTCAGCGGCGCCTTCAGCCCGAGGAACATCACGTGCAGCGCGCCGGGCTTCAGCTCGACGTACTTGCCGGCCGGCACGTCGATCGCCGCCACCTCGCGCATGCGCATCACGTCGCCCTCCATCTTCATCATGTGCAGCTCGGTCGTCCGGCCGACGTCGGCGCTGGCCGACAGCAGGCGGTCATCCGCCTTGCCGCGGTTCTCCAGCCGCAGGAAGCCGCCGCCGGTCGGCTGCCCCGGCGCGGTCGCGCGCGCATACGGGTGGCCGATGGCGATGTCGCCGAGCGTGAATTCATGGGCCTGGGCCGCGGCGGCGGCGAGCGAAACCAGGGCGGTGGCGGCAAGGCGGGTGAGGAGGTGGTTCATGGTCATGACAGGGGTCCGTTTCAGGGAGGCATTCACAGGTCGTACCGCAGCTCCGCACTGTAGGTGCGTTGCGGGTACGGGTGGAAATTCCAGTACTGGTCGTTGTTCAGGTTGTCGATGCCGAAGGCGGCATGCCATTGCCTGTCGATCGCGAAGCGCACCCGCAGGTCGGTCGTGAAGTACTTCGACGTGCCCATGTAGGTGGATCCGTTGGTGTCGCTGTTGTCCAGGCTGCCGTACTGCCGGCCGCTGTAGCGCGCGCCGTAGCTGACGGTCCAGCGCTCGTCGACGCGCCAGGCGGCCAGCGCGCTCGCCCGCCAGCGCGGCACGCGCGGCTGCCACTTGCCGACGGTGTCGCCCGGCGTGCTCACGTAACCGCTGTTGGCGACGATCTTCGAGTCGGCATAGGTCACGCTGCCCTGCAGGTCGAGCCCGCGCCACAGCACGTTCTCGCGCTGGGCGGCGGCTTCGAGGCCGGTGGTGCGCACATGGTCGACGTTCTGCACGCTGTTCGTCACCGGCGTCACGTTCGGCAGCGGCTGGCTGTACAGCGCATCGTGCGTGTCCTCGTGGAACAGCGTCAGGCGCAGCGTCGCCGCGTCGGGCAGCGTCCATTCGGAGCTGAGTTCCGAGGTCCAGGAGCGCTCGGGCCGCAGGTCCGGGTTCGCGATGTTGCTGATGCCGGTCGCGGTGGCCGCGCCCTGGTACAGCTCGGACACCGTCGGAAACCGCACCGCGCGCCCGGCCGAGGCCTTCAGCACCCAGCCCTCGCGCAACTCGTGCGACAGCGCGGCCTTCGGCGACCAGGCGGTCTCGCAGCGCTGCGGATGCGCATACGGCGTGAACGTGCCGGTCTGCGTCAGGCCGTCGAAGGCCTGCCAGCGCTCGCCGCGCAGCCCGAGCACCGCCATCCAGCCGTCGGCGAAGCGCCAGGCGTCCTGGCCGAACACCGAGCGCAGCCGCGTGTTGCCATTGAAACGGGCGTTGACCGTGCCGCTTTCCTGGTTGATCCAGTCCGCCAGGCCGTAGACGGTGGTGCGCAGGCGGAAGCTGTCCTGCTGCAGCCCGGCGTCGACCACATGGGCGCTGCCCTCGCCAGCGGGCCGCCAGGTGCCGCGCGCCGACAGCGTGTTCCAGCCGGTGCCGTTCAGGTCGGTCGCGCTGCCGTTGCCGCCGTTGAGCATCTGCTGCGACAACGCGGGCTGCTGCGTCGACCCGGCGGCGGGCTTGCGGCTCAGGTCGCGGCGGTAGTCATAGACGCTCGCAGCCAGCTCCCAGTCGAACACGCCGCCCGCGTTCTGCTTCAGCGACAGCGCCTGCACCAGGTGCGCGAGGCCGTCGCGGTTGGTCACGCCGCCCAGCACCGGGGCCACGTACTGCTCCGAGCGCCCGACCGCGTCGTTGCGCCACCAGCCCAGCGTGTAGCTGGCCCGCAGGTCGGTGGCCAGGTCGTAGGCGAGCTTCAGCTTCAGGTGGTCCTGCACCGTGCGGTACTGCGTGCCGGTGCCGCGCACGTACCAGGGCTTGCCGGTCTTGTCGGTGTCCGGCACGGCGCCGGCGGTCGGCGTGGCCGTGGTGTCGAACACCAGCGGCTGGCCTTCGCTGTCGAGCCGGTTCGCGTTGATCCACCACGACCAGCCGCCGTGGCGGTCGCCGAGCGAGGCGCTGGTCTGCCAGCCGTTGTAGGTGGTGTCGGTGCCGTAGAGCTGGAACGGCTGCGAGAACGCGCCGACCATCGCATGGGCCTCGAACTTCGACGGCATGCGCGTCAGGTAGTCGACCACCGCGCCGGCCGAGTTGCCGGGGTAGGCGGCCGAGAACGGGCCGTACAGCACGTCGACGCGCTCGATCTCCTCCGGCGTCACCAGGCCCCAGCGCGGCGCGAAGCTCGCGCCGTTGCCGAGCAGGTTGGACAGCAGGATGCCGTCCGCATAGACCAGCGAGCGCGCGCTGTTGCCGGTGCCCGACGCGCGCGTCGACAGCACCGCATGGTTGTAGTCGCCCGCATAGCGCTTGCGCACCAGCAGGCTCGGCAGGTACTTCAGCGCGTCCTCGCTGTCGGTCGCGTTGATGCTGGCCTGCACCTGCGCGCCGCTGATGCCTTCGATCGTCGTCGGGATCTGCGACGGCAGCGAGCCGCGGCGGCCACCGGTCACGGTGACCACGCCCAGGTGCTTGACGGGTGCGGTCGCCTCGTCGGCGTCGGCGCGAGTGGCAGCGGTGTCTTCGTCGGCCCATGCCGCCAACGGCAGGCAGGCCAGCAGCGCCAGCACCGCACGGGCGGCTGGCGTGAATCGGTACATCACGGAATGCTCCTGAACAGGACCGGGCGCACGACGCCGCGGTCGATCACACAGGCCGTCGGTGCGCCACGCGCACCGCGGGCAAGGCGGTGGGTTCAGGTGAGGGAGGGAGGCCCGTGCTTGAGCCGGGCGATCCAGTCGGCCTCGGCATCGGGGATCGGCGCGCCGGCGCGAACCGGCGGCGCAGGCGACTCGGCCGCAGCGAGCGCGGCGATGACCGGGCCGGGCTTCGGCGCCGCCAGCGCCAGCACTGCCGACAGCGCGCAATGCTCGCTGCCATGCGCCCCGGCGTGGTCGGCGGGCGCCTGCTTCGGCTCGCCGCTGTCGTCGAGCGCGACGGTGGCGACACCGTAGACCGTGCAGACCTCGACCAGCGTCTTGCCCTGCATCTGCGCCGACGCGCTCGCCAGCATCGGCACCGCGGCTTTCAGCAGCAGCGCCAGCGCAAAGGCCCAGACGGCCCATCGCGATGCAGGATGGCGGGAGGTCATGGTCCGATTGTGCCGCAGCCGTCCGGACGGCCTCTGCACATTTCCTGCACACCGCGTGAGCAAACGCAAACGCTCGCCAGCGCCGTCGATAATGGGCCATGGCCATCCAGACCGACGATTTCGGCAGCCTGCCACCGCGCGTGGTGAGCGCTGCGCCCAGCTCGCCCAACGAAGAGGCGATCGAGCGGGCGCTGCGCCCGAAGGGCCTGGCCGAGTACGTGGGCCAGGCCAAGATCCGCGAGCAGCTGGAGATCTTCATCGGCGCGGCCCGCATGCGTGGCGAGGCGATGGACCACGTGCTGCTGTTCGGCCCACCCGGCCTCGGCAAGACCACGCTGAGCCACATCATCGCCAACGAGCTCGGCGTGAACCTGCGCCAGACCTCGGGCCCGGTGCTCGAGAAGCCGAAGGACCTGGCGGCGATCCTGACCAACCTCGAGAAGAACGACGTGCTCTTCATCGACGAGATCCACCGGCTGAGCCCGGTCGTCGAGGAAATCCTGTACCCGGCGCTGGAGGACTACCAGATCGACATCATGATCGGCGAGGGCCCGGCCGCGCGCTCGATCAAGCTCGACCTGCAGCCGTTCACGCTGGTCGGCGCCACCACGCGCGCCGGCATGCTGACCAACCCGCTGCGCGACCGCTTCGGCATCGTCGCGCGGCTGGAGTTCTACAGCGCCGAAGAACTCGCGCGCATCGTGCACCGCTCGGCCGGGCTGCTGAACGTGCCGACCGATGCCGAGGGCGCGTTCGAGATCGCCCGCCGCTCGCGCGGCACGCCGCGCATCTCGAACCGGCTGCTGCGCCGCGTGCGCGACTACGCCGACGTGAAGGGCGACGGCCGCATCTCGAAGGCGCTGGCCGACAAGGCGCTCGCGATGCTCGACGTCGACCCGCAGGGCTTCGACGTGATGGACCGCAAGCTGCTCGAGGCGGTGATCCACCGCTTCGACGGCGGCCCGGTCGGCCTGGACAACGTGGCTGCGGCGATCGGCGAGGAGCGCGAGACCATCGAGGACGTGATCGAGCCGTACCTGATCCAGCAAGGCTACCTGCAGCGCACGCCGCGCGGCCGGGTCGCGACGCTGGCGGCCTTCCGGCACCTCGGCGTGACGCCGACGCGGGCCGCGACCGACCTGTTCGACAACTGACGCCATCTGCCGACGCACGTCGGCAGATCACCTACACGCCCACCCGTCGTCACCCTCCACGCGGCACGGCGCCCGGCCGTCTGCAGCCGCCCCGCCCTCCGGTCGACAATCAGACGGCGGAGGAAGCACTCGATGAAGTTCGTGGTGGTCGAGGATGACGAAGCGCAACGGCGGCAACTGGTGTCGCTGCTGATGGCGCTGCCCGGCGCGATGGTGGTCGGGCAGGCGAGCGCACAAGCGCCTGTGATGGCGCTGCTGCGCCAGCTCGATCCGGACGTGGTGCTGCTGAGCCTGGACCTCGCCGATGGCCAGGGGTTGAGCCTGCTGGAGCGGATCCACCGCGAGCGGCTTGGCTGCCACGTCTACCTGATCGGCGAACCGCGGGGCGAACTGCGCGGAGAACTGCACGGCGCCGCCGGCATCTTCGACCGGCACGACCTCGACCACGGCCTGCTGCCCCGCCTGCAAAGCGAGATGTGGCGGCATTCCGAGCCGCTGCGGCTGTCAGCCCTGAGCGATCAGATCAGGTCCTCGACCACCAACCAGTGGTAGCGCTCGGCGAGCCGGGCATCGAAGCGCTTGACGACCTCGGCGACGCGCTCGGCGTGCGGCGTGTCGGGCGCGTACACCAGCAGCCAGCCGCAGCCTTCGCCGGCGAGCTGCTGGTAGCGTCGCATCAGCGTCACCTCGTAGCCGAAACCGGCCAGCTGGCTCGCGTGGCCGAGCATGTGCCGCATCTGCGCGCCTTCTTCCTCGGCGGTGATGAACATCACGTCATCGTCGTCGAAGCCCGCATCGACCAGGGCCTGCATCGCCTGCCGCGCGAGCTCGTCGCTCGGCAGCGCGACGACCACGTGGCCGACCGGTTTGAATGCGCCCAGCGAGTGGGGCCGGGCACCCTTGGTCATCCGCTTGACTGACATCGCATCACCCTCCAGACGGGTCCCGATGAAGAACCTGCAGGAAGTCTAGGCCTCGCTCGCCGGGCGTCAATGCGAAGTCGCCTGGGGGCCCGCAAATGGGGGCCGCACCGCCTGCACGAGCGCGCCGGGCGTGTAGCCGAAGTGGCGGCTGAACCAGCGCGTCAGGTGCGCCTGGTCGGCGAAGCCGCAGGCCTGCGCCGCCTGCGCGATCGATGCGCCGTCGAGCAGCAGCCGGCGCGCGCGGGCCAGGCGGGCGGCGCGCAGGTAGTCGCCGGGGCTCAGTCCCAGCCAGCGCGTTGCGACGCGGTGGAAATGTTCGCGGCTGAGCGCGCAGTCGCGTGCGAGCTCGTCGATCGCGAGCGTGGTCTCGCCGGTGGCGGCCGCCGCGGCACGCTGCAGCGCGGCCAGCACCTGGCGCGCCGCACGGCCCGAGGGATCCGGATCGCCCGGCAGCAGCGACTGGTCATCGGCCAGCGCCGCCGCTGCGCGGTTCAGCCAGGCCGATGCGGCGGCGCTGTCGCGGTCGCTGTGGTTGTCGCACAAGCCCTGCGCTTCGGCGGCCAGCGCAGGCATCGGCGCACGCGCACTGCCCCGCGGCATCGCCACCCCCCGCGCCGCCAGCCACGGCACAGGGGCATAGACCATCACGACGCGCGTGTCGCCGCCCTCGCCCGCATCGAGCCCGCAGGTGTGCACGGCGCCCGGTGCGATCGCCAGCAGGTCGCCCGCCGACGCGGTGTGCCGGCGCCCGCCCAGGCTGAAGCGGCAGCGGCCGGCCAGCACCGCGCCGATCGACCATTCGTCATGCCAGTGCGGCGCCCATTCCTGCCCCGGCCGGTGGTGCATCACCTGCTCGAGCGCCAGCCGGCCATCGACATGCCAGCGCCGCACGCTCGAATGCCGCGTCAGGCCGGTCTCAGGCATCGCGCGCCCCGACGACCGTCAGGCCGCACCAGCCGGCGCTCGCCTCGCCGGGCTGCAGGTCGCCAAGCAGCGACAGCTCCTCGCGCGGGTGCGCGAACACACGCAGCGACGCACTGGCCGCATGCCATCCGCTCGTGGTCGGCTGCGCGATGTCGGCGCGCAGCAGGCGCAGCTCGGGCGGGCGGGCTGGTTCGCGCAGGTCGGGCAAGCCAGCCACGCCGAGCGTCGGCATCGCGAGGAAGCCGAGCGGCCGGCCCGCCGCGCCGGTCAGGCATGCCTCGGCCTCGATCAGGCGGCGGTCCTTCACCGCCAGGCTCGCGCCCAGCCGCGTGCCGGCGCGCAGCGGCGCGGCGGCCGGGTGATCGAGCGGCAGGCTGCGCGTGAGCCAGGTGCTGCCCATCTTCTTCGGCCAGCCTTGCAGCAGGCCGCGCAGCATCGAGACATCCTGGTCGACCCAGATCGCCGGGCAGATGCCGCAGCGGCTGCCGTCGGCGCGCTCGATCTCCAGCACGACGATGGTCTCGCGGTACTGCGCCTGCACCGGGTCGAGCAGCTCGCTGCCGTCGGTGGTGGCCTGCCAGTCGGCGAAGTGCACGCAGCCCTGGCCTGTCATGCGACCGATCGTGCGGCCGATCGAAGGCGGCACCAGGTCGGCACCGCGCGCGGCATCGAAGCCGAACGCGATGTTCAGCAGCCAGCCGGCGTAATGCCAGGGCGGCGCGGTGACCAGCGCGCTGCRGCCGGAGACGGTGTAGGGC
>NZ_JBFUCB010000014.1:0-27308 GCF_056405435.1 Rhizobacter sp. P1_G5
GCGTGCAGCAGATCCTCACCGAAGTCGAAGAGGCCGAGGCGCTCGCGAGCGCCGCCACCTCCGAGCCGCGCGGCCACCTGCGCGTGCTGGCGCCGCCGKCCTTCGCGGTGCACCAGATCGCCAAGCACCTGCCGAAATTCCGCACGCTGTTCCCGAAGGTGACGATCGAGCTGTCGTGCCCCGGCCCGGTCGAGGCGGTCGACGAGAACTTCGACGTGAGCATCCTGTCGGTCGGCGACCGCCCGCTCGATGGCGACTTCGTCGCGCGGCGCCTCGCGCGCTCCGAGGTCATCACCTGCGCCTCGCCCGAGTACCTGAACCGCCGCGGCCGGCCGGTGCACCCGTCGGAGCTGGCCGGGCATGAGGCGATGGTGCCGACCTTCCTGCGGGAGCTGACCTTCCACGAGGGCGTGTGGGGCGATGACGAGCCGTCCGGCGAGTCGTACACGCTGACGCCGGGGCGGCCCGCGCTGGGCACGACGCACATCGACACGATGTACGCCGCCGCGCTCGCCGGCATGGGCATCGCCGGGCTGCCGTCGTTCGTCGTCGAGGACGCGCTGATGGAGCACGCGCTCGAACGCGTGCTGCCGCGCTGGCACCTGCTGACGACCACGATCTACGCCGCGATGCCGACGCGCAAGCACGTGCCGGCGCGCACGCGGGCGTTCRTCGATTTCCTGCTGGAGACTTTCGGCGGCGGCGAGACCGACCCATGGCTCGCCGCCGCCGGCTGCCAGACGCGGTAGGCGCTGGCGCTCCCCGGATTCGCATCCGGGCTACCGGAACACGTCCTGGCGGGTCTCGCCGACCAGGCGCTCCAGCAGCCGCGCCAACGCGCCGAGCCCGTTGTAGCGGCTCGCGGTGCGGTGCGCATAGCGCCACACCAGCGGCAGGTTCTGCAGGTAGCCGTCCTTGCCGTCGCGGTGGTACAGCCGCGCGAAGATGCCCAGCACTTTCAGGTGGCGCTGCAGGCCCATCCACTCGAAATCGCGCCAGAACTCGCCGAAGTCGGCCTGCACCGGCAGGCCGGCCTTGCGCGCGCGCTCCCAGTAGCGCACCGCGAGGTCGATCTGCACGTCTTCCTGGAGCTCGATGTAGGCATCGCGCAGCAGGCTGGCCAGGTCGT
The DNA here is from genome assembly GCF_056405435.1 of Rhizobacter sp. P1_G5. Taxonomy (NCBI): domain Bacteria; kingdom Pseudomonadati; phylum Pseudomonadota; class Betaproteobacteria; order Burkholderiales; family Sphaerotilaceae; genus Rhizobacter; species Rhizobacter sp. P1_G5. Next base: position 1,130 of record NZ_JBFUCB010000014.1, read on the forward strand.
AGGTGATCGGGCCCCAGACGGCGTCCTGGAAGTCGAGGATGCCGGGGTTGGTGGCCGCGCCGGCCGCCGGGCAGACCATCAGGTTGCGCGAGTGGTAGTCGCGGTGCACCAGCACCATCGGCTGGGCCAGGTTGTTCTGCACGATGCGCTCGACGCAATCGGCCCATTGGGCCTGCTCGTCGGCCGTCAGCACGTGGCCGGCGTGCTTCACGTACCAGTCGGGGAACAGCTGCATCTCGCGCATCAGCAGCGTGCGGTCGTAGGCCGGCAGCTGCGACGCCGCCTCGATGCCCTGCAGCCGCACCAGCGCCTGGCTCGCATCGGCATACAGCGCGTGCGCGCTGCGATCGTCGAGTTGCGACAGGTAGGTCTGGTCGCCCAGGTCGGACAGCAGCATGAAGCCGTCCTCGGCATGCCAGTCGAGCACCTCGGGCGCGTTCAGGCCGGCGGCGCGCAGCAGCGCGGCGACCTTCACGAACGGCCGGCAGTCCTCCTTCTCGGGCGGCGCATCCATCACGATGCGCGTGCCGGCCTCGGTGTCGACCCGCAGGTAGCGGCGGAAGCTCGCGTCGTTGCTGGCCGGCCGCGCCCCGCTCGCGTGGGTGCCCCGGCCCGCCAATTGCCGCAGCCAGCTTTCGAAGGCGACGCGGCGGCTGTCGTCGGGCCAGGCCAGCGGGGGCACAGTCGACCCGGAGGTCGTCGGATCAGGGGTCAGGGGCATGTGGGGATACTGCTCGTGGATAATCGATTCTACAAATCGCCCTGGGCGCGCCGCCTGTCGTCGTGCCGGTGCCGCGGCGCCGAGCCGTCCCTCCGCTCCTGATGTCCTCGCTCCCTTGCTGCCGCCGTTCCCACTCCGACTCTGCGTCTGCGCGATCCGCTTGAGCCTCGCGGCCTCGGCCGCGGGCTGGGCGTCGGTCGGGTGGGCGCAGGCGGTCGTGCCACCGGCTGCCGCGGCATCGGCGGCATCCGCGGCTTCGGCACCCGCACCGGCGTCCGCCGCCTCCGCACCGGACAACGCGATGGTGCTCGAGGCTGACGAGGTCCGCGCCCGCCCCGACCAGGACGTCATCGCCGAGGGCAATGCCCGCTTCCAGCGCGGCTCGATGCAGATCAGCGCCGACCGCATGACCTACGAGCAGTCGAACGACCTGGCCCATGCCACCGGCAAGGTGCGCGTGAGCCGCGACGGCAACGTCTACACCGGTCCCGAGCTGCAGCTGAAGGTCGAGCGCTTCGAAGGCTTCTTCCTGAAGCCGACCTACTTCTTCTCGCGCACCCAGGCCGGCGGCAGTGCCGAGCGGCTCGACTTCCTCGGCGAGCAGCTGACCGTCGCGACCGGCGCCACCTACACCAGCTGCCGCGTCGACGACCTCGACGGCAGCCCGCCGGCGTGGATCCTGTCGACCGACCGCGTGCGGCTCGATTTCGCGAACAACGAAGGCATCGCGCAGGGTGCGGTGCTGCGCTTCTACGGCGTGCCGATCCYCGCAGCGCCGGTGCTGAGCTTTCCGCTGAGCGACGACCGCAAGTCCGGCTGGCTGCCGCCGAGCATCGACATCGACAACAAGAGCGGCCTGCAGGTGGCCGTGCCGTACTACTGGAACATCGCGCCGAACCGCGATGCGACGCTGACGCCGGCCATCATCTCGAAGCGCGGTGCCGGGCTCGACACCGAGTTCCGCTACCTCGAGCCGGGCCACGAAGGCCGCGTCGACCTGAACCTGCTGCCCAACGACCGCCAGGCCGGCATCACCCGCAGCGCATTCAACCTGGAGCAGGAAGGCGTGCTGCTCGGCAACACGCGCTACCGGACCAACGTGATGCGCGTCAGCGACGACGACTACTGGAAAGACCTGCCGCGCGGCATCAACAGCCTGACGCCGCGGCTGCTGCTCGGCGACGCGCAGGTGGCGAGCGACTTCGGCCTCTGGACCACCTACGCGCGCGTCGAGCGCTGGCAGGTGCTGCAGGATGCCGACAGCCCGCTCGCGACCCCCTACGACCGGCTGCCGCAGCTCGGCGTGCGCACCTGGCAGCCGCTCGTCGGCGGCCTCGAGTTCAGCATGGAGGCCGAGGCCAACCGCTTCGTGAACCCGGACGGCCACCGCCTCGGCGTGGCGCCCGACGACACCGCGGCGAACCCGCGACCCGTCGGCTCGCGGCTGCACCTGCTGGGCTCGCTGGCGTGGCCGTTCGGCACGCCCGGCTGGACGCTGACGCCGAAGGTGCTGGTGAATGCCGCCAGCTACCGGCTCGACGCCCCGATGGCCGACGGCCGCGACCGCTTCCACCGCGTGATCCCGACCTTCAGCCTGGACAGTGCCTGGGTGCTGGAGCGCGACACGCAGCTGCTCGGCCGCCCGGCGCGCCAGACCATGGAGCCGCGGCTCTTCTACACGAAGACGCCGTACCGAGAGCAGAACGACCTGCCGAACTTCGATTCGGCCGAGAAGGACTTCAACTTCGATTCGATCTACACCGAGAACAGCTTTTCGGGCGTCGACCGGGTGTCGGATGCGCACCAGCTGACCGCCGGCGTCACCACCCGCATGCTCGACTCGGGCGACGGCTCCGAGCTGCTGCGCCTGGGCCTGGCCCAGCGCTACCTGTTCGAGGACCAGCGGATCACGCCCGACAAGCAGCCGATCTCGCAGAGCGTGTCGGACCTGCTGCTGACCGGCTCGTCCGGCCTGCTGAAGCACTGGCGCTTCGACGCGGCCGTGCAGTACAGCCCCGAGCAGCACCAGACGGTGCGCTCGATCCTGGGCGTGCGCTACGCGCCGGGGCCGTACCGCACGATCAACACCAACTACCGCTTCAACCGCAACGACAGCGTGACCGGCCTGCCGAGCGAACAGTTCGAGGTCGGCTGGCAGTGGCCGCTGTACGGCCGCCCCGGGCAGAGCAGCGACCGCGGCGGGCGCTGCACCGGCGCCTGGTACAGCGTCGGGCGCTTGAGCTACAACGTGTCCGAGCGGCGGCTCACCGATTCGGTGGTGGGTTTCGAGTACGACGCCGGCTGCTGGATCGGCCGCGTGATCGCGAAACGGCTGTCGACCAGCCAGCAGGAGGCGACCACGCAGCTCGGCTTCGAGCTCGAGCTGATCGGCCTGTCGCGCCTCGGGACCAACCCGCTGAAGGTCTTGAAGGACAATATCCCCGGTTACCGCATGCTGCGCGACGATCCCGCCGCGCCCGCTGCCAGCCCCACGACACCATGATTGCATTCCAACGCCTTGCTTCCCGCGCGCTGATGTCGCTGCTGTCCGCGACCGTCGCGACGGCGGCCGTGCAGGCCCAGACCGCAGCACCCGCCCCGCGCCCCTCCACGCGTACGCAGACCGCCGACTACATCGTCGCGATCGTCAACCAGGAGCTGGTCACCGCCGGCGAGGTGCAGCAGCGCATCGACCGCCTGCGCGAGGAAGCCCAGCGCAGCAAGGCCAAGCTGCCGCCGGACGACGAACTGCGGCGCCAGGTGGTCGATGCGCTGATCGACGAGCGCGTGCAGATCACGAACGCGCGCGATGTCGGGCAGCGCGTCGACGACATGGAGCTCGAGCGCGCGGTCGCCAACGTCGCGGCGCAGAACCAGTTGACGCCGGCCCAGCTGCGCGAGCGGCTCAAGAAGGAAGGCATCGACTACGCGCGCTTTCGCAACAACGTGCGCGACCAGCTGCTGGTCGAGCGGGTGCGCGAGCGCGAGGTGCAGGCCCGCATCACGATCACCGACGCCGAGATCGACGGCGTGCTCGACAAGCAGCGCGCCGCGGCCGGCAGCGCGACCGAATACAACATCGCGCAGATCCTGGTCACCGTGCCCGAGGGGGCGAGCGAGAGCCTGGTCGCCGAGCGCCGCACCAAGGCCGAAGCTGCGCTGAACCGGGTGCGCAGCAGCGCCCCGTTCGACGTGGTCGCGAAGGAAGTCTCCGAGGACGGCAACAAGGCGCGCGGCGGCGAGATCGGCATGCGCCCGGCCGACCGGCTGCCCGACATCTTCGTCGAGGCGGTGCGCGGCCTGAAGCCGGGCGAGATCGCGCCGACGCTGCTGCGCTCCGGCGCCGGCTTCCACGTGATGAAGCTGATTGACAAGCGCGAGGGCGGCGCGTTCTCGGTGACGCAGACGCGCGCTCGCCACATCCTGCTGCGGCCGTCGGCGCAGCTCTCGCAGGAGGCCGCGGTGCGGCGCCTGCAGGAAATGAAGCGGCAGATCCAGAGCGGCTCGCGCAACTTCGACCAGCTGGCGCGCGACAACTCCGAAGACGGCAGCGCGGCGCAGGGCGGCGACCTCGGTTGGGTGTCGCCGGGCGGCTTCGTGCCCGAGTTCGAGGAGGCGATGAACGCGCTGCCGATCAACGGGCTGTCGGATCCGGTGGTATCGCGCTTCGGCGTGCACCTGATCCAGGTGGTCGAGCGCCGCAAGATGACGCTCGACCTGCGGCAGCAGCGCGAGCAGGCCCGCAACATCCTGCGCGAGCAGAAGTTCGAAGAGGCCTACAACGACTGGGCGCGCGACCTGCGGGCACGGGCCTACATCGAGATGCGCGAGGCGCCGCAGTAAGCGGCAAGCCTGTGCGTCATCTTCCTCGCAAGCGGTTCGGGCAGCATTTCCTGACCGATGACTCGGTCATCGGCGCGATCGTCGATGCGATCAACCCGCGCCCGGGCGAGGCGGTCGTCGAGATCGGGCCCGGACTGGGTGCCATGACCGACCCGCTGGTCGAGCGCAGCGAACGCCTGACCGTGATCGAACTCGATCGCGACCTGGCGGCGCGGCTGCGCAAGCGGCCCGAGCTGAACGTCGTCGAATCGGACGTGTTGAAGGTCGACTTCCCGGCACTCGCAGAACAGGCCGGCCAGAAGCTGCGCGTCGTCGGCAACCTGCCGTACAACATCTCGACGCCGATCCTCTTCCACCTGCTCGACGCCGTCGACCACGTCCAAGACCAGCTCTTCATGCTGCAGAAGGAGGTGGTGGATCGCATGGCCGCCGCCCCCGGCAACAAGGACTACGGCCGGCTCACCGTGATGCTGCAGTGGCGCTACGACATCGAGTCGGTGCTCGACGTGCCGCCCGAGGCGTTCGACCCGCCGCCGCGGGTGGATTCGGCGGTGGTGCGCATGCAGCCGCTGCCCGACGCCGCCGGCGTGCCGCAGGCCTTGCTGGGCGAACTGGTGACGGTGGCGTTCTCGCAGCGCCGCAAGCTGCTGCGCCACACGCTGGGCCGCTGGCTCGACGAGCGCGGTTTCTCAGGTGCCTTCGACGTGCAACGCCGCGCCGAGGAAGTGCCGGTGGCGGACTACCTGGCGCTGGTGCAGGCGGTTCAGAAGCGGTAGCGCAGCGACAGTGTCGCCATGTCGGCACCGCGATCGGATTCGAAGAAGTGAAACGATTCGAAGGATTCGACCTCCAGCAGGGCCGACAACCGGGGTTGCAGATACCACTCAATGCCGCCGCCGATCGTGAGCTCGGTGCCTTCCTTGTCCTCGGTGCGAACGATGAACGTGTCGCTGCGGGGCGTGCGCCGGTGGTAGGCCCCGAGGCGGCCGAGCAGCGCGATGTGGTCGCCCAGGTGCAATGCGCCGACCACCGCGATGGCGGGGTCGGTGTGCCAGCCGGAGCCCAGCGACACGGCGCCCGCCTCCAGCCGTATCGAGCGCCGGAACTGATAGCCCAGCATCAGCTTGCCCCCGTGACCGGTCAGCGTGTCATGCTGGTTGTCCTGCCCGCCTGGCGCCTGGTAGTGACTGAGGCCGGCTCCGCCGGACACGTACCACCCGGATTGTGGCCCGGCGGCCGACGGCGCCTCGGCGGCTCCGGTGTTCTCCTGCGCGGCCGCAGCCGCGACCAACCCCGATGCCAACGCTGCTGCGAGCCACGCTCGCGCGCCAAGACCGAATGCCATGGTTCCTCCCTGCCGCTGTGGGCGCTGTTGTGTGCGGCGCATTGTGCCCGCGCATCGCGCCCAAGAAAAAGCCCGCCGAAGCGGGYTTGACAGGGGATCGATCGATCAGGCCGCGTTCAGCCACATCGAGGTGTCGAAGGCGCTGCTCATCATCGGCATGTTCATCCCGAAGTTCGCGTTGGCTGCGCTCTTGGCCGCCGGCTTGGCGGGCTTGTTCTCTGCAATCTGGGCCGTTTCCGTCGCCCGCTCCCATGACCCTTGTTCCTGGGAGCGGGCTACTGAAAAGAATAGAAGCACCTGAACGGTATTTTTCGCTCCGCCCAGAAATCGGCCGCGTCGCGGAAGACATCGAGCAACTGCTCGCGGGCCTCGCGGTCGAAGCGCGGGTTGTCGGGCAGCTGCTCCAGCACTACGACGAAGCCGGGTTGCGCGCCCGACTTGTGCACCAGGTCGGTCATGCAGTYGTACAGCGCATCCAGGTTCTTGCCGAAATGCGACGGGAACAGGAAGGATTCGGCGATGCTGTCCAGCACGTCCTGCTTGGACTGGGCGTTCGTCAGGTTGGCGTAGAGGAAGTGCTGGCCCACGCTTTGCGCGGCCTCCTGCAAATCCTCGACACGGTAGGCGCGTATCGACTGGACGATGTTTGGACGGACGGTCTGCAAGAGCATGGTCTCGTTCCTCCTTGGTTCAAAAGAATCCATCAACTGATGCTCACTTCACGATGCGGCGAAAACTCGCGTAGTGGTCGTCGGTGTAGTAACAGGCCTGCGGCGTCGTGACCTGGTAGCCACCGCAGACGATGCGCTTTGCCGCGCGGTTCCTGGCCCCCGGGGTTGTCACGGTGTACTCGCGGTAGTAGCCGCGGCGCTGTGACGGTAGCTGGCGTTCGCGGTTACCGAACACGCTGCCATCCTTGGGATACGGAAACGGGCCTCCCGTTCGAATCAGCCGCTCTGTCGCCTGGGCCTCGGCCGGCAGTGCCGCCAGGGCCACCGTCGCCATCTCGGTCACTGGCGCTGGTGCTTCCTTGGCAACCACCGGAGTTGCAGCCATGGAAACCAGGCTCGCTGCCATGACAGCCGCAGCGATCGCCTGCTGGCCCCGGTGGTAACACCTGCGGGCTCGGCCATCGAATTGACTTGCACAACTCAGCAATGAACCGGCCAGCAAACCGGAGAGAGACACGGGGTTATCCCTGAATTCAGAAACCGGGATGGTACCGAATCGGCCCGCAAAGCTCAAGCTGCTGCCTCAATTTGGGGCAGGAGAGATCAGAAATCAGTGAACGCTCGCATTCGTCTGAGGCCATATGAGTCGGCACATTCAGACAGCATCACAGCGATAAAACACCCGGATCGGGTCGATGACAGGGGTGTCACATGCCCGTGCAGGACCCCCGGGCATTTTTGGCGCACGCACCAAGCTGTGCTTGGCGCGCGGCCGGCGACCGTTTCTGTCAGATCAGCGTGCCGCGTTGGCGTCGGCGACGGTCAGTGCGGTCATGTTGACGATGCGGCGCACGGTGGCCGACGGCGTCAGGATGTGCACCGGCTTGGCCGCCCCCAGCAACACCGGCCCGATCGCGATGCCGCCGCCGGCCGCCGTCTTCAGCAGGTTGTAGCTGATGTTGGCGGCGTCGATGTTCGGCAGCACCAGCAGGTTCGCCTCGCCCGACAGCGTGCTGGTCGGCATCAGCTCGGCGCGGTACGCGGCATCGAGCGCAGCGTCGCCGTGCATCTCGCCGTCGACCTCGAGCCACGGCGCCTGCTCGTGCAGCAGCGCCAGCGCGTCGCGCATCTTCACCGCCGACGGATGGTTGCTCGAGCCGAAGTTGCTGTGCGACAGCAGCGCCGCCTTCGGGCGCAGGCCGAAGCGCTTGAGCTCCTCGGCGGCCATCACGGTGATCTCGGCCAGCTGCGCCGCGGTCGGGTCGTAGTTGACGTGGGTGTCGACCAGCATCACCTGCCGGTTCGGCAGGATCAGCCCGTTCATGCAGGCATAGGTCTTGGTGCCCTTGCGCAGGCCGATCACCTGGTCGATGTACTGCAGGTGCATCGCGGTGTTGCCCCAGGTGCCGCACAGCATGCCGTCGACCTCGCCCTTGTGCAGCAGCATCGCGCCGATCAGCGTCAGGCGGCGGCGCATCTCGATCTTCGCGAGTTGCGCGGTCACGCCCTTGCGCGCCATCATGCGGTGGTAGGTCTGCCAGTAGTCGCGGTAGCGCTCGTCGTGCTCGGTGTTGACCAGGTCGTAGTCGGTGCCGGCCTTCAGGCGCAGGCCGAACTTCTCGATGCGCTGCGCGATGACCTCGGGCCGGCCGATCAGCGTCGGGCGCGCGAGGTTCTCGTCGACCACCACCTGCACCGCACGCAGCACGCGCTCTTCCTCGCCTTCGGCGAAGGCGACGCGCTTGTGCTTCGCGCACTTGGCGAGCGTGAAGATCGGCTTCATCGTCGTGCCCGAGGCATAGACGAAGCTCTGCAGCTTCTCGCGGTAGGCGTCCATGTCCTTGATCGGGCGCGAGGCGACGCCGGAGTCGACCGCCGCCTGCGCGACGGCCGGCGCGATCTTCATCATCAGCCGCGGGTCGAACGGCTTCGGGATCAGGTACTCCGGCCCGAAGCTCAGCGTGGCGCCGGCATAGGCCGCGGCCACCACCTCGCTCTGCTCGGCCTGGGCCAGCTCGGCGATCGCGTGCACCGCGGCGATCTCCATCTCGATCGTGATGGTGGTCGCGCCGCTGTCGAGCGCGCCGCGGAAGATGTACGGGAAGCACAGGACGTTGTTGACCTGGTTCGGGTAGTCGGTGCGGCCGGTCGCGATGATCGCGTCGGCGCGCACTTCCTTCACCTCTTCCGGCAGGATCTCCGGGGTCGGGTTGGCCAGCGCCAGGATGATCGGCTTGGCCGCCATCGTCGCGACCATCTCCTTCTTCAGCACGCCGCCGGCCGACAGGCCGAGGAAGATGTCGGCGCCGTCCATCACCTGGGCCAGCTTGCGGTGCGAGGTCTTCTGGGCGAACTGGATCTTGTCCTCGTCCATCAGCTCGGTGCGGCCTTCGTAGACGACGCCGGCCAGGTCGGTGACCCAGATGTTCTCGCGCGGCACGCCGAGCTTGACCAGCAGCCCCAGGCAGGCGAGCGCCGCGGCACCGGCACCGGACGTGACGAGCTTGACCTTGTCGATGTCCTTGCCGACCACCTTCAGCGCGTTCAGCACGGCCGCGCCGACGGTGATCGCGGTGCCGTGCTGGTCGTCGTGGAACACCGGGATGTGCATCCGCTCGCGCAGCTTGCGCTCGACGTAGAAGCAGTCGGGAGCCTTGATGTCCTCGAGGTTGATGCCGCCGAAGGTGGGCTCGAGCGCGGCGATGATGTCGACCAGCTTGTCGAGGTCGCGCTCGGCGAGCTCGATGTCGAACACGTCGATGCCGGCGAATTTCTTGAACAGGACGCCCTTGCCCTCCATCACCGGTTTCGAGGCCAGCGGGCCGATGTCGCCGAGGCCGAGCACCGCGGTGCCGTTGGTGACGACGGCGACCAGGTTGCCGCGCGCGGTGTAGCGGAAGGCGTTGGCCGGGTCGGCGACGATCTCTTCGCAGGCGGCGGCGACGCCGGGCGAGTACGCGAGGGCCAGGTCGCGCTGGTTGATCAGCTGCTTGGTGGCGGCGATGGCGATCTTGCCGGGCACCGGGAACTCGTGATACTCCAGCGCCGCACGGCGCAGTTCCGCATGCTTGTTGTCTGATTGGGCCATGGCGTGATCTCGTGGGACCTCGAAAGGGGGAGCCATTGTAGGAGGGCGAGGGAAGCAGAGTGTTGCGCAGGCCGGCGCCGGCCCCCATGCGCGAAACTGCGTACCTCGGCGGCCCGCCCATTCGCAATACTGCAGGGTGGCTCCCGCCCACCTGCGATGCTCTCCCCCCTGCCCCCACCGCCTTCCGCCTCCGACCCCCTGCCGCCGCGGCGCTGGCGGCGCGCGCTGCTGTGGGCGACGCTGGTGGCGCTGCTGCTGATCGCACAGTCGCTGCTGGTGTGGCTGACGCTCGGCTACGAGAGCAGCCGGGCGCAGGAGCAGGTCGATGCCACCGCCACCGCGGCGGCCGGCGACATCAAGCAGGCGCTCGGCCGCGACCTGCAGAGCCTGCAGGCGCTGCTGTGGAACAACCCGTCGATCGAGCAATGGCGCCAGGATGCGGCGGTGCTGCTGCGCACGCACCGGGAGCTGCTGCGCATCGAGCGGCGCGACCTGCAGCTGGAGATCACCGAATCGGTCGATTCCCCGCTGCACGGCTCGGCCTTCACGCAGATCCGCCGCGACGACATCGACCTGGAGACCGAGCTCGCCTGCACCACTGCGCGCCGTCAGGGCAGCCCGTCGTACTCGCGCAGCTACTTCGTGCCGCTGCCCGGCGGGCTGGGGCTGGAGGTGATGGATGTCTGCATCCCGATCCCCGGCAGCGGCCAGCACCTGGGCTACATGGCCGGCACCTTCGCGCTCGGCCGCCTGCTGGAGGAAACGGTGGGCAGCGAGGTGAAGCGGGTGCACGAGCTCTCATTCGTCGAGGGCGACGGCACGCGCCTCGCGCGCGTCGGGCTGCCGCGCGGCGCGGGCGCCTTCATCGCCGAGCGGCTGGTCGACCTGCCGGGCCTGAGCCTGCAGCTGCGCGTGGACAGCAGCGCCGGCCGGCCGCAGCTGATCCCGAACCTCAGTACCGCGCTGGTGCTGGGGCTGTCGTTCGCGCTCGGCGGCGTGGTGGTGCTGCTGGCGCGCGACGTGCGCAAGCGCGCCGGCGCCGAGGCGGYGCTCGCCGAGGCGCTGAGCTTCCGCAAGGCGATGGAGGATTCGCTGGTCACCGGCTTGCGGGCGCGCGACCCGCACGGGCGCATCACCTACGTGAACCCGGCGTTCTGCGAGATGGTGGGCTTCAGCGCGAACGAGCTGGTCGGGCAGATGACGCCGCCCTACTGGCCGCCCGAGCTGACCTCGGAATACACGAAGCGCCAGCAGGTGCGCCTGGCCGGCACGGTGCCGCCGCGCGAGGGCTACGAGACGGTCTTCATGCGCCGCAACGGCGAGCGCTTCGCGGTGATGATCTTCGAGGCGCCGCTGGTCGACGGCGCCGGCCGCCACACCGGCTGGATGAGCGCGGCGCTCGACGTGAGCGCGCAACGCAAGATCGAGGAGGTCTCGCGCCAGCAGCAGGAGCGGCTGCAGGCAACGGCGCGGCTGGCCACCGTCGGCGAGATGGCCTCGCTGCTGAGCCACGAGCTGAACCAGCCGCTGGCCGCGATCGCGAGCTATGCGGCCGGCTCGCTGAACCTGATGAACGACGCCGACGGCGACTGCGCCGAGACGGTGCCGCTGCTGCGCCAGGCCTCGCAGCGCATCGCCGAGCAGGCCGAGCGGGCCGGCCGCGTGATCAAGAGCGTGCACGACTTCGTGCGCCGGCGCGAACAGGCGCGCGAGCCGGTGCGCGCCGACCTGCTGATCGACGCGGTGCTGCCGCTGGTGCGGCTGCAGGCGCGCAAGAGCGGCACGCGCATCGAGCTCGACCTGCCGAAGCCGATGCCGCGCGTGGTCTGCGACCGCACGATGCTCGAGCAGGTGCTGCTGAACCTGACGCGCAACGCGATCCAGGCGATGGAATCGCACACCCCGGCCGCCGAACGCGAGCTGACGATCCGCGTGCGCCCGGTCGATGCCCGCTGGGTGGCGTTCGGCATCATCGACCGCGGCACCGGCGTCGCCGACGACGTGGCCGCGCGGCTGTTCACGCCGTTCTTCACGACCCGCCCCGAGGGCATGGGCCTCGGCTTGAGCCTGTGCCGCACGGTGATCGAGCAGCACGGCGGCCTGCTGGTGTTCGAGAACCGCCTCGACGTGGAACAGCGCGTGATCGGCGCAGAATTCAGGTTCACGCTGCCCGCCGACAGCAGGAACGCGAACCCATGACCAGCAGTCCCCCCCACACCCCGACCGCAACCCCAGCCACGCCCGCCCACCTCGGCCTGCCGATGGTCTACCTGGTGGACGACGAGGACGTCGTGCGCGAGGCGCTCGCCTGGCTGCTGCGCTCGCGGCGGCTGCTGTCCGAGGGCTTCGCGAGCGCCGAAGCCTTCGAGACGATGCTCACGCCGCGCCTGGCGGCTGCCACGGCGGCCGGCTGGCCGACCTCGCCGAGCTGCCTGGTGCTGGACGTGCGGATGCCCGGCACCAGCGGGCTCGCGCTGTTCGAGCGGCTGGCCGAGCGCCACCTGCTGCAGGCGCTGCCGGTGATCTTCCTGACCGGGCACGGCGACGTGCCGACCGCGGTGGCCGCCGTCAAGCGCGGCGCCTTCGATTTCGTCGAGAAACCGTTCTCCGACAACGCGCTGGTCGACCGCGTCGAGCAGGCGCTGGCGCAGAGCACGCAGGCCATCCTGCGCCGGCGCGACCGCGTCACGCTGGAGCAGCACCTGGCCGAGCTGACCGAGCGCGAGCGCGAGGTGATGGAGCGCGTGATCGACGGCCGGCCCAACAAGCTGATCGCCGACGAGCTGAACATCAGCGTGCGCACGGTCGAGGTGCACCGGGCGCGGGTGTTCGAGAAGATGGACGTGAAGTCCGCGGTGGAGCTGGCCAACCGGATGCGCGAAACATAATGCCGGCAGGAGGGATTCGACGATGAGCATCCAGGGACTGGTCCGCGCGGTCGCGGCGGTGGTGGTCGTGCTGCTGGTGGTGGCGGGCTTCAGCAGCTGCGGCACGGTGGAATCGGGCAATGTCGGCATCCGCACGACGCTCGGCAAGGTCAGTGCCGAGGAAGTCGAGCCCGGCATCTACCTGGGCCTGCCGGGCATCAGCCGGGTGCAGGAGTTCTCGGCCAAGGAGATCGGTCTCGACTTGAACGACCTGACGCCGAAGGCGCGCGACAACCTGACGCTGCGCGACCTGGACGTGACCGTGTACTACCGTGTCGTGCCCGGCTCGATCGCCGACCTGTACGTGAAGTACGCCGGCCAGCACACCCGCGACGAGGGCAGCCGCGTCTACCTGCCGGCGTACGCGCTGCTGCAGCGCGTGTCGCGCAACGCGATCTACCAGCAGGCCTCGCACATCGACAGCCTGGTGATGCACACGCAGCGCGAGGAACTGGCGCTGGCGGTGCGCAAGTCGCTGCAGGCCGAGCTCGACGCGAACGACAAGGGCGTGTTCCAGGTCACGCGCGTCGWGATCCGTTCGCTCACCACCGACCCGGCGATCGAGAAGGCGATCCAGGATTCGGTCGCGGCGCAGAAGCAGCTCGAGACGACGAAGCAGCGCATCGCGATCGCCGAGGCCGAGGCGGAGGTCGAGGTCAAGAAGGCCGAGGGCATCGCACGCGCCAACCAGATCATCAACCAGAGCCTGACGCGCGAGTACCTGCAGCACGAGTCGAACCTCGCGCTGCAGAAGTTCGYCGAGAAGGGCGGCACGACGACGGTCGTGATCCCGGCAAACATGCAGACGGCACCGCTGATCAACATTGGCAAGTAGCCTGATGTCCGGACTCGGCGAATTCGACCTGATCGCGCGCTGGTTCACGCGCCCGGCGCGGCGCGCGGCGCTCGGCGTCGGCGACGACTGCGCGCTGCTGAACATCACGCCGGGCATGCAGCTCGCGACCTCCAGCGACATGCTGGTGGAGGGGCGGCATTTCCTGTCGACGGTGGCCCCCGAGCGGCTCGGCCACAAGGCGCTGGCCGTCAACCTGAGCGACCTGGCGGCCTGCGGCGCGCAGCCGCTCGCGTTCACGCTGGCGCTGGCGCTGCCGCGCGTCGACGAAGCGTTCCTCGACGGCTTCTCGCGCGGGCTGCTGGCCCTGGCCGATGAACACGGCTGCGAGCTGGTCGGCGGCGACACGACGCAAGGCCCGCTGAACCTGTGCATCACGGTGTTCGGCGAGGTGCCGCCCGGGCAGGCGCTGCTGCGCTCGGGCGCGCGCGACGGCGACGAGATCTGGGTCAGCGGCACGCTGGGCGATGCGCGGCTGGCGCTGGAGGTGTTCCGCGGCAGCCTCGCACTGGCGGGCGATGCCTTCGCGCAGGTGCGCGCCGCGATGGAGCTGCCGACGCCGCGCGTCGCGCTCGGCAGCGCGCTGCGCGGCATCGCGACGAGCGCGATCGATGTCTCCGACGGCTTGCTCGGCGATCTCGCCCACATCCTGAAGCGATCGAATGCCGGCGCGACGCTGCAGGTCGATGCGCTGCCGCGCAGCACGGTGCTGGCCGCGCAGCCGCTGGCGCTGCAGCGCAACTGCACGCTGGCCGGCGGCGACGACTACGAGCTGGTCTTCACCGCGCCGCCTGCGCAGGCGGCGGCCGTGCTGGCGGCGGCACGCGGCGCCGGTGTGGCGGTGACGCGCATCGGCCGCATCGAGCCGGTGTCGCATGGCCTGCGCCTGGTGGACGGCGACGGCGCGGCGGTCGACCAGCGTTTCGCGGCCTTCGACCATTTCAAGTCATGAGCACCGAGCCGACACCGCCGCCCCTGCAACCGCTGCCGCCGCCGCGCCCTGCCCCGCAGCGCGCGACGCTCGGCTTCATGTTCCGCCACCCGGCCCACGTCATCGCGCTCGGTTTCGGCAGCGGGCTGTCGCCGGTCGCGCCCGGCACGGTCGGCACGCTGTGGGCTTGGCTCGCGTTCGTCATCATGCAGCCGCACCTCGGCGACCTGCAATGGCTGCTGGTGCTGGCCATCGGCACGCTGGTCGGCTGGTGGGCCTGCACGGTGACCGCGCGCAACCTGGGCGTCGCCGACCCGGGCAGCATCGTCTGGGACGAGGTGCTCGCGTTCTGGGCCGTGCTGTGGCTCGTGACGCCGGCCGGGCTGCTGGCCCAGGCGGTGGCCTTCGGGCTGTTCCGCTTCTTCGATGCGGTGAAGCCCGGCCCGGTGGCCTGGGCCGATGCCCGCTTCAAGCTGCGCCGCGGCCAGGCGATCGGCTGGGCGCAGGGCTTCGGCATCCTGTTCGACGACGCCGTGGCCGCGCTGTGCGCGCTGCTGGTGATCGCGCTGTGGAGGTTCCTGTGAACGAGTTCGAACCGGCGGTGCTGGCGCTGGCCCGCGTGCTGCGGCAGCGCGGCGGCTCGATCGCGACGGCCGAATCCTGCACCGGCGGCCTGATCGCCGCGGCCTGCACCTCGGTGGCCGGGTCGAGCGACTGGTTCGAGCGCGGCTTCGTGACCTACAGCAACGAGGCCAAGACGCAGATGCTGGGCGTGCCGGCGGCGTCGATCGCGCAGCACGGCGCCGTCAGCGAGGAAGTCGCGCGGGCGATGGCCGAGGGTGCACTGGTGCACTCGCCGGCGCGCTTCGCGGTCGCGGTGACCGGCATCGCCGGCCCCGGCGGCGCGGTGCCGGGCAAACCGGTCGGCACGGTGTGGCTGGCCTGGGCGCAGCGCGACGGCGCGACGCAGGCCGAGCGCCTGCTGTTCGCCGGCGACCGTGCCGCAGTGCGCGGGCAGACGGTGTCGCAGGCGCTGATGCGCCTGCTGCAGGCCGCGTCGTGAGCATCCTGCTGGCGGCGGATTTCGACGCGGTGGAGTGGGCCGCGTGGCTGCCGGCGCTGCAGGCGGCACTGCCCGGCGAGACCTTGACCCTGGCGGTCGATCGCCGCGACGACATCGACATCGCGATCGTCGCGAACCCGCCGGCCGGGTCGCTGCAAGGGTTGCCGCACCTGAAGCTCGTGCAATCGCTGTGGGCGGGCGTCGACAAGCTGCTGCGCGACCCGACGCTGCCGGCCGGCGTGCCGCTCGCCCGCATGGTCGACCCGGCGATGAACGCCGCGATGGCCGAGACCGCGCAGTGGGCGGCGCTCGCGCTGCAGCGCGGCTTCTTCGGCTACGCGGCGCAGCAGCGCGCCGGCGTGTGGCGCCAGCACGGCCAGCGCCGTGCGGACGAGACGCGGGTCGCGGTGCTGGGCCTCGGGCAGATGGGCCAGGCGGTGGCGGCGCGGCTCGCGCAGCAGGGCTTTGYCGTCAGCGGCTGGAGCACGCGCCACGGGGCGATCGATGGCGTGCTGGGCGACGCCGACATCGTGATCAGCCTGCTGCCGCTGACACCGGCGACGACCGGCTTCTTCGACCGCGCGCGATTCGCGCAGATGCGCCGCGGCGCGAGCTTCGTGAACCTGGCGCGCGGGGCGCAGGTGGTCGAGACCGACCTGCTGGCGGCGCTCGACAACGGGCAGCTGTCGCATGCCGTGCTCGACGTGTTCGCGACCGAGCCGCTGCCGGCGGAGCATCCGTTCTGGCGGCACCCGTTGGTGACCGTGCTGCCGCACGTGGCCGCGCAGACCGATCCGCGCAGCGCGGCGCAGGTGGTTGCGGCCAACATCCGTGCACTGCGCGCGGGTCAGCCGCTGCAGCACCTCGTTGATCGACAGCGCGGCTACTGACTCATGCGCGCAGCACCAGCGACACCTTCGTCGCCGGCCCGCCGCGCACCGTCCCCGGGGCCGGCGCCGCCTGCTGCGTGACCTGCTGCATCACCATCAGCACCAGCCGGCGCAGCCCCTGCCACGGCTCGAACGGCCAGTCGGGGTGCTTGAGCCCCTTGACCAGGCCATCGCAGACCTGTGCCGCCTCGACCAGCTGCGACAGGCCGTCGTCGCCCAGCAGCGGCGCTGCGCGCTCGAACAGCCGCTCCTTCGCGCCCCAGACGCGCGCGTCGCGCAGCGCGAGCGCCAGCGGCTTGCCGGCATTCATCGCATCCTTCACGCGGCGCAGCGCGAGGATGTCGTTGGCCAGCGTCCAGTGCACCAGCACCGCCGCCTCGCCCTCGGCCTCCAGCCCGTCGAGCATGCGCAGCGCGCGCCCGACCTGCCCGGCCAGCACCGCCTCGCCGAGCTTGAACACGTCGTAGCGCGCCACGTTCAACACCGCCGACTCGATCTGCTCGAAGCTCAGCTCCCCCTGCGGGTACAGCAGCCCGAGCTTCTGCACCTCCTGGTGCGCCGCCATCAGGTTGCCCTCGACCCGGTCGGCGAAGAACGCGAGCGTGTGCTGCCCGGCCTCGCCGTCCTGCACCTTCTGGCCCTGGCCGGCGAGCCGCTGCGCGATCCAGGCCGGCAGCGCCCGCCGCTCGATCGGGTCGACGCGCAGCGTGACGCCGGCGGCATCGAGCGCGACGAACCAGGCGCTGGCCTGCTGCGTGCGGTCGAGCTTGGGCAGCTGCACCAGCGTGACCACGTCGTCCGACAGCGTCTCGCAGTAGCGCTGCAGCGCCTGCGAGCCGTCCTTGCCGGGCTTGCCGGACGGGATGCGGATGTCGATCAGCTGCTTGTCGGCGAACAGGCTCAGCGCCTGCGACGCCCCGAGCAGGCTGCTCCAGTCGAAGTGCGCACCGCTGACGGTGTGCACCTGGCGCTCGGTGTGGCCGGCCGCGCGTGCGGCGGCGCGGATCTGGTCAGCCGCCTCTTGCGCGAGCAGCGGCTCGTCCCCGTGGATCGTGTAGAGGCGCTTCAGGCCCTGGCGCAGGTGTTGAGGGAGTTGGTCAGCACGCAGCTGCATGGGCGGAGTCGTGATTCAAAGGTCGATGTTCAAAGAGATTGCACCGACGCCAGCCGGCGCAGCACCTGCGAGGCGATGTCGGTTTCCATCGCGCGGTAGAGCAGCGTCTCTTCGTGCTCCTTCGCGAGCGCGATGCTCTCGTTGTAGGTCATGTCGCGCGTCAGCAGGATCTCGCTGGCAGGGATCAGCTCCTTGCCCATCGGCGTGCGCAGCCGGAAGCTGAAGCGCGAGCGCAGCTGCACTTCGAGCACCTGGCCGGCGGTGCCGGACGAGACGACGCCCTTCTCGCGCACGTCGTTCAGCGACTCGAGCACCACCTCGGCCAGCGACGCGGCCTCGACGATGCGGGTCGCGTTGACCGACTGCAGCGCGCGCCGCAGGTCGCCGGCCAGCGGCGACTGCGGCTTGAAGCCGCTCAGCTGGATGGCCTTGAAGTGCAGCTCCGGCGCGCGGCGCAGCTCGAAGCCGCAGCCGGCCAGCACCGCGGCGAAGGACGACAGCAGGACCGTGCGGCGTTGCATAAGCGGTTCGCCGCCGGGCCGCCCCAAGGCGAACGGCGCCCCTCGGGGGCAGGAGCGACGCGACTGGGGGGCCATCTTCCTAGACCACCACGTTGACGAGGCGGCCCGGCACCACGATCACCTTCTTCGGCGGCTTGCCCTCCGAGAACTTGACGAAGTCCGGGCTCGCGACCGCCGCCGCCTCGATCGCGGCCTTGTCGGCGGTGGCTGCCACCGTGATCGCGCCGCGCGTCTTGCCGTTGACCTGCAGCACCAGCTCGATCTCGTCCTGCTTCAGCGCGGCCTCGTCCACCTCCGGCCACGGCGCGTCGAGCAGGTCGCCCAGGCCCTTGGCGTAGCCGAGGTCGGTCCACAAGGTCCAGGTGATGTGCGGGCAGGCGGGGTAGAGCGCGCGCAGCAGGATGCCGAAGCTCTCGCGCACGACCGCCGGCGCATTCCCGGTGAAGCCTTCGAGCGCCTTCAGCAGCTTCATCGCGCCGGAGGCGACGGTGTTGTACTGCATGCGCTCGTAGTCGTAGCTGATCTGGCGCAACTGCGTGTGCACCTCGCGGCGCAGCGCCTGCGCCTCCTTCGGGATGGCGCCCGAGATCTCGCCGCCGCCGATGATCACGTCGGCGTACTTCGCGGCGAAGCCCCACACGCGGCGCAGGAAGCGGTTCGCGCCTTCGACGCCCTGGTCGTTCCATTCCAGCGTCTGCTCCGGCGGCGACGCGAACATCACGAACAGCCGCGCGGTGTCGGCACCGAACTTCTCGATCAGGTCCTGCGGATCGACACCGTTGTTCTTCGACTTGGACATCGTCGTCCAGCCCTCGTACACCACCGGCTTGCCGCTCTCCTTGTGCACCGCCGACAGCACGTGGGCGTGGTCGTCGCGCACGATCTCGAGGTCATGCGCCCAGAAGTAGTCCTTGCCGGCACCCTCGTGCGTCAGCGAGAAGGCCTCGTTCAGCACCATGCCCTGCGTCAGCAGCTTCGTGAACGGCTCGTCGACCTTCACCAGGTGCAGGTCGCGCATCACCTTGGTCCAGAAGCGCGCGTACAGCAGGTGCAGGATCGCGTGCTCGATGCCGCCGATGTACTGGTCCATCGGCATCCAGTACTGCGTGCCGGCACCGACCATCGCCTTGTCGTTCGTCGCATCGCAATACCRCATGAAGTACCACGAGCTGTCGACGAAGGTGTCCATCGTGTCGGTCTCGCGGCGTGCGGGCTTGCCGCACACCGGGCATGCGACGTTCAGGAAGTCGGCGCGCTTGTTCAGCGGGTTGCCGCTGCCGTCGGGCACCACGTCTTCGGGCAGCACGACCGGCAGGTCCTTCTCGGGCACCGGCACCGCGCCATGCTCGTCGCARTGGATGATCGGGATCGGCGTGCCCCAGTARCGCTGGCGRSTGACGCCCCAGTCGCGCAGGCGCCAGGTCGTCTTCTTCTCGCCCAGGCCCTTGTGGGCCAGCGCCGCGGCCACCGCATCGACCGCCTTCGCGTGGTCGAGCCCGCTGAAGTTGTCGGAATTGATCGTGATGCCGCGCTGCTTGTCGCCGTACCACTCCTGCCAGTGGTCGTAGCTGAAGTGCTCGCCGTCGATCGTGATGACCTGCAGGATGCCCAGGTCGTATTTCTTCGCGAACGCGAAGTCGCGCTCGTCGTGCGCCGGCACGCCCATCACGGCACCGTCGCCGTAGCTCATCAGCACGTAGTTGCCGACCCACACCGGCACGTCCTCGCCGGAGATCGGGTGCTGCACGACCAGGCCGGTGGGCACGCCCTTCTTCTCTTGCGTGGCCAGCTCGGCCTCGGTGGTGCCGCCGGCCTTGGTCTCCTCGATGAAGGCGGCGACCGCGGGGTTCGTGGCCGCGGCGTGGGCGGCCAGCGGGTGCTCGGGCGCGACCGCGCAGAACGTCACGCCCATGATGGTGTCGGCACGCGTCGTGAACACGTACAGCCGGCCGCCGCCGATCGGCTGGCCGTCAGCGCCGGCGATGCGGTGCGGGAAGGCGAAGCGCACGCCCTCGCTGCGGCCGATCCAGTTCTCCTGCATCAGCTTGACGCGCTCGGGCCAGCCGGGCAGTTGCTCCTGCACGTAGTCGAGCAGCTCGCCGGCGTATTTCGTGATGTTCAGGTAGTAGCCGGGGATCTCGCGCTTCTCGATCACCGCGCCCGAGCGCCAGCCCTTGCCGTCGATCACCTGCTCGTTGGCGAGCACGGTCTGGTCGATCGGGTCCCAGTTGACGACCTGGGTGCGGCGCTCGGCGATGCCGGCCTTCAGCATCTTCAGGAACAGCCACTGGTTCCAGCGGTAGTAGGCCGGCGAGCAGGTCGCGATCTCGCGGCTCCAATCGATGGCCAGGCCCATCGCCTRCATCTGCCGCTTCATGTAGGCGATGTTGTCGTAGGTCCACTTCGCCGGCGGCACCTTGTTCTTGATCGCCGCGTTCTCGGCCGGCAGGCCGAAGGCATCCCAGCCCATCGGCATCAGGACGTTCATGCCCTTCATGCGCAGCTGGCGCGTCAACATGTCGTTGATCGTGTAGTTGCGCACATGGCCCATGTGCAGCTTGCCGCTCGGGTACGGCAGCATCGAGCAGGCGTAGAACTTCTGCTTGCTGGCGTCTTCCGTCACGCGGTAGGCATCGGCAGCGGTCCACGCGGCCTGGGCGGCGCGTTCGATCTCGGTGGGCTTGAAGTCGGGAGTCATCGGTTACGGCGCCGTGGGGTGGCTCGGGGGGCGAGGGGCGATTATAGGAACCGGCCTCGTTATCCCGCCGCCTTGTCTTCGACGCGGCCGGTACGTCCGTCTTGGAATCAATCCAGCCTCGCGGCCCACTCAGTCGGAACCTGCCGCAGCCCCAAGCCTCTTCGTCACAGCCTCACAGAGTCACCGCCATGAGTCTCAAGATCGGAATCCACCCTTCGAGCGTCACCCCGCCGGACCCCGCCACGACGGGMACCACGGGCGCTTCCAGGTCGTCGCCGAGGTTCGAGACGCTGCGGCGGGGCGCCCAGACGGCCACCGGGGGCCTGGTCGACTTCGGCACCCAGACCGGACTCATGATGCGGCTCGCTGCGGCCGCCGAGGGAAAGGGGCCGGACTGGCAGGCATTGCGGGAGGAAGTGCTCTCCAACCTGCCGCTCGAGCCCGGGTCGCTTCAGCTCTCCTTCAAGAAAGCATTCGAGCAAGCCGAAGCATCCGCCGGCCCGCCGGGCAGCCCCGCCTACACCAGCGCATTGAAGCAGCTGAAGACGGCGTTCACGATGACGCGCATCCTGCAGCTGAGTTGACTCGTCAGGCCCGGTCCGCCTCGGCCTGCTTCAGCCAGTCGAGGAACCAGCGCGCCGCCGGCCCCGGCGGCGCATCCTTGCGGTGCACCGAGCGCATCGCGAACGACGGCGGCGTGAACGGCAGGCCCTCCACCTCCAGCGTCACCAGGCTGCCCTGGGCCAGGTCGGCCTCGACCTGCGGGCGCGGCATGTGCCCCCAGCCGAAGCCGGCGCGCAGGAACGCATGCTTGGTGCTCAGGTCCGCCAGCCGCCAGGTGATCGGCGAGACGACGCCGTAGTCACGCCCGTCGGTCATGCGCGAACGGTCGGTCAGCACCAGTTGCACGTGCTGCTCGATCACCGCACGCGGGATCGGCCCGTCGTGCGACGCCAGCGGGTGGGTCGGCGCCACCACCGTGACGGCCGCCACGTCGAGCAGCGGTTGCGATTCCAGCGTGTCGGGCACGTCGGGGAGGCTGCCGATCACCGCGATGCGGCACTGCCCGTCGAGCACCGGCTGCAGGATCGCACCCATCGCATCCACATGCAGCCGCAGCGGCGTGCCGGGGAATTCGTGGCGGAACGCATCGACCGCCTGCGTCAGCCATTCCATCGGGAACAGCGCATCCATCGCGACCGACAGCTCCGGCTCGAGCCCGTCGGAGAGGCTCTTGGCGCGCGCCTTGAAGCCGTCGACGCCGCGCGCGACGATGCGCGCGTCGGCCAGCAGCGCGCGGCCTTCGTCGGTCAGCGTCGGCAGGCGGCCGCTGCGGTCGAACAGCGTCACGCCGATCTGGCGCTCCAGCTGCGCGATCGCCTGGCTCACCACCGACTGGGTGCGGTGCAGCTTGCGCGCCGCACCGGAAAAACTACCTCGTTCGACGCAGGCGATGAAGATCTTCAGCTGGTCGAAGGTGACGGGGTCACGCATGGGACGGCAAGGCTCCGGGGATCAGAACGGCAATGACAGGTAGTACTGGCCCAGCTCGGTCAGCTGGCCGTCCTGCTTGTCGACGAGCAGGCTGCTGAAGTGGGTGTCGTTGTCCCAGCGGCCGGTGAACCAGGCGTAGCGGTAGACGTCGGCACGGGCCTCGAGCATCGCGACCATGTCCTTCATCTGCTTCTTCTGCTTGACAACACTGTCGATCTGCGCGTCGCCGTCACCCTGGTGCCAATTCGCAAATTCGGTGACCCAGAACGTCTTGCCGTATTTCTTCAGGCGGTCGAGCTGCGCGTCCAGGCCGTAGTCGTACCAGTGGAACGAGAGCATGTCGATGCGCGGATCGCGCCCGCCGTTGGCGTTGCGGTAGGCGGTGTAGAAGGCATCCATCCAGACCACGGGATCCGTGAAGCCATTCAGGGTGCCCCAGGTGATCTGCGGGCCGACGATCTTCACCCCGGTCTTGGTCGCCAGCGCCTCGAGGCGCGGCCAGGCCGCCGCCGCATCGGCCGGCGTCGTCGTCGCCTGGCCGTACAGGTTCGGCTCGTTGATCACCAGCAGGTACTTGTACTGCGGGTTGGCCTTCAGCAACGCCTCGATCTCGGCGTCGTTGAACGCGAAGTTCCACACCATCGGCACGAAGTCGGTCCCGGTGGGCGGTGTCAGCTTCGGTCGCGGCGACCAGTTGTACCACCAGGACACGCCCGGCACGAGCGCGTTCAGGTCGCCGGCCGTCGCCACGTCGTAGGCGATGCCGCGCTTGAAGCTCTTCGCGGCCGGTGCGGGAGCAGGCGCCGGCGCCGGCGCAGGGGAAGGCGCCGGCGAGGGTGCAGGCGCAGGAGCAGGCGATGGGGCCGGTGCCGGTGCGGGAGCAGGTGATGGCGACGGTGCGGGTGCCGGCGAMGGCGGCGTGCCACCCACGGGCGCCGGGGACGGCGACGAATCGCTGCCGCCGCCGCAAGCGGCCAGTGCGGCCGTGGCCGCGGACGCGAGCGTCACGCCGAGCAGGCGCCGGCGCAGCCGGCTGTCGAGGTCATGGGGATCGTTCATCGGGAGCTTTCGCTTTTCAACGGTGCAGGCAGGCAGTCGCCCATGGGGAATGCGGGTTGCAGTTCGCATGCCACTGCCGCCGGACCCCAAAGTGGAACCGTCTATCACTTGCATCTGACGCAAACCGTCGATGCGAGGGCCAAACTTTGTCGGACGCCTCCTGCCGCCCCGACGCAATGTGCATCCCTCTTCCGAGGGTGGTGTATTTCAGGGAACTTTCGCCACCGAGTCCCGCCACACGAAAGTCGGCTCGAAGATGTGGGTCACGGGCAGCGTGCTGCCATAGCACTCGTTCAACAGATAGCGCGACGCGTTCGACACCACGTCCTGGATCGGAATGCGCACGCAGGTGAGCCGCGGGTTGCTGTACGAGGCCGGCTCGGAATCGTCATAGCCGACCACCGACACCTGCTCGGGCACGCGCAGCCCCGCGTGCTGCAGGCGCGAGATCGCCGCGATCGCCATCACGTCGTTCGCACCGAACAGGCCGGTGAACGGCACGCGCCGCTCCAGCAACTGCGAAGCCGCACGCCAGCCGCTCTCGGAACTGAAATCGCCTTCGACCTGCGGCACCGTCTCGCGCGCGATGCCATGCGCGGCGAGCTCCTCATAGAAGCCGGCCAGGCGCGCCTCGTTGTCGGGCGCGGAGTTCGGCCCCGAGATCACCGCGATCTGCCGATGCCCGCGGCTCAGCAGCGCCTGCGCCGCGAGCCGCCCGCCGACATGGTGGTCGGCCGAGAAGCACTGCGCCTCGAGCGTCGGCACCAGGCGGTTCAGCACCGCGAGGCGCGGCTGCAGGCGGTGCAGCGCGAGCAGATCCTCGTCGAGCAGCTCATTGCTCTGCAGCATCAGGCCGTCGCATTCGCGCTGGATCAGGAACGCGGTGCCGTCCAGCGCCTGCTGGCGCCGATCGCCGTGCCCGCAGCCGTTGGCGGCCACCATGTGGCGATCGAACTCGCGCAGTTCGGCATCCATGGTCTGCAGGATGCGGCCGAAGAACGGACCGCTGAAATCGGGCACGAAGACGCCGATCATGCCGAGCGTGCGCGACGACAGCGCCCGCGCGAGGCTCGACGGCCGGAAGCCGAGCTGGCGCACCGCGCCCTGCACCCGCTCCACCGCCGCCGGCGAGGCCGAGCCCCGGCCGGAGATCACGCGCGATGCGGTGCCCACCCCCACCCCCGCCAGCCGCGCCACGTCCTTGATGGTTGCCATTCGTCGCCCGTGAGAGAACCCATACCGAACCGGGAATCATAGGGAGTGGCCAGAGGCCGGGTTTTCCCCAATGTTGAATGACCGCAGAGGTGCTGAAATGCGTTCCGCTCTTTGGAACCGGTTCCAATTGAGGTGGCATTGTAGTGCCTGGACGTTCCGTCAAGTCAAGCAGTGGGTCGAGAAAGGTGTGGAGTGAGTACGAATTCGGCGAAGTACAGTGCAGAGCAGTTGGAGATTCCCAAGGATTCGAGGCTCTGGTCGCCCGACTTTCTGTTTGGTACCGCCACGGCGTCTTATCAGATCGAAGGCGCCATTCATGAAGATGGGCGCATCCCGTCGATCTGGGATACCTATTCCAATACCCCTGGCATGGTATTGAACGGGGACACCGGCGAGTTTGCCTGCGACCATTACCACCGCTGGCCGCAGGACCTGGAAATCATCGAGGAACTGGGCGTGCAGGCGTATCGCCTGTCGATCGCCTGGCCGCGCGTGATGGACGCGAAGAACCAGCCGAACCCGAAGGGCCTGGCGTTCTACAAGCGCCTGCTGGAGGCACTGAAGGCCAAGGGCATCCAGGCCTACGTGACGCTGTACCACTGGGACCTGCCGCAGTGGATCGAGGACCGCGGCGGCTGGACCAACCGCGAGGTGGTCTACCACTTCGCCGAGTACGCCGAGCTGGTGAGCCGCGAGTTCAAGGGGCTGGTGACGGCCTGGGCCACGCTGAACGAGCCGTGGTGCTCGGCCTTCCTGGGCTACGCCGTCGGCCGCCATGCGCCGGGCCGCCAGAACCTGCGCTACGCGACGCAGGCGATGCACCACCTGCTGCTCGCACACGGCACCGCGGTGGCGATCCTGCGCCGCAACGACCCGGGCGCGAAGGTCGGCATCGTCGCCAACGTCGGCGCCGCGGTGGCCGAGACGCCGTCGCCGAGGGACCAGGATGCCGCCTACCTGTTCGAGGTGCAGCACAACGACTGGATCCTCGACCCGCTGCTCAAGGGCAGCTACCCCGCCGACCTGTGGCGGCTGTGGCCCGGCGCCGAGCCGCTGGTGCTCGATGGCGACCTGCAGACGATCGCCGCGCCGCTCGATTTCCTCGGCATCAACTATTACTTCCGCACCCAGGTGAAGAGCGACGGGCGGCATGGTTTCATCGAAACCGACATGCCCGGCGTCGAGCGCACGCAAATGGGCTGGGAGGTTTATCCGCAGGGCCTGGCGCGCTTGCTGAAGGGATTCCACGCGAATTACCGGAACCTGCCGCCGATCTACATCACCGAGAATGGCATGGCCTCGGACGACAAGGTCGTCGACGGCCGCGTCACCGACCCGTCGCGCATCAGTTTCATCAGCCGCCACCTGCTGGCGGTGGACGACGCGATGCGCCACGGCGTGGATATCCGCGGGTATTTCATCTGGTCGCTGCTGGACAATTTCGAGTGGGCGTATGGGTATGAACGCCGCTTCGGCATCGTCCATGTCGACTACGACACCCAGGCGCGCACCTGGAAGGACAGTGGCCGCGTCGTGCAAGCCTTCATGAAGGCGCGACCCTCCAGGACCTGATCCCCCGCTAGACAGCTTCACCCCCCAATGAGCCGGAGTGCTCGAGTTTCACCACAGGAGACAGACATGGCGTTTCAATTGAAGGCAGTTCTCGCCGGCATGGTCGTGGGCTTCGGCGCACTCGGCGTTGTCACCCCGGCCCAGGCCCAGGTGAAGGCCGAGGTGATCCACTGG
>NZ_JBFUCB010000015.1:0-27100 GCF_056405435.1 Rhizobacter sp. P1_G5
GTTCCTGGGCGCAGAACGCGGTGGCCAGTGCATGGCGCCAGAAGCCGTCGAAGTCGAAACCGGTGCAGGCGGTGCGGTCGAAGCTGGAGATCACCACCGCGGTGGTCGCCACCGTCGCGACGGTGCGCAGTCCCAGGATGTTGATCGCATCGCGGATCGACGAGACGCGGCCGGTCACGCCGTAGAAGGACGAGTTGGCCAGGCGCAGCGTCTTGGCCGTCAGCGCCTGGTCGTGCGAGATCGTGGTCGCCAGCTCGTCGACGGCGACGTCTTCGCGCCGCAAGGCCGAGCGCAGCTCGACCACCGCCTGCGGCAGCGCCGGCAGCGTGCGCACCTTGGCGTGCACCGCATCGGGCTGGAGTGCGAGGTCCGGCGCCTTCATGCGTGCTCCTCGAGCCGGTACTGCTGGATCAGGTGGAACAGCGGGTGCAGGCGACCCTCCTGCAGCGACGCGCGAAACAGGTAGGCCAGGCGCTCGCGCACGTCGTCCGGACTCGCGATGCGCGGCGTGGCGGTGGGTGCGGCAGGACCGGCCGGCGGTTGGCCGGGGACCGTTGCCCCGTGGTGATCGTTCGACATGTCAGTTGTGCTCCCGTTCGAATTCGTTCGTGATGACGAGCAACCGGCCGCGCGAGGCGGTGTCGCTCATCGCGCGGCAGACGGCGCGGTAGGGCCGGCCGGCCAGCTGGAGGCGGTGATGGATGCCGTCGCCCAGCCGCAGGATGGCGGCCAGTTCGGCCGGCAGGGCGTCGTCGGCGTCGCTGCCGATCAGTGCCGGGACGTCGCACAGCAGGGCCTGCGCGTCGCGGTTGACGAAGGCGATCATGCCGTCGGCATCGATGCCGATGATGGGCGTCGGCACGTTCTCCAGCACGCCGCGCGCATTGGCGGCGCGGCTTTCCTCGAGGCTGGTCTGCTCGCGCTGGCGCGCCAGCAGTTCTTCCAGGCGCTGGTTGACGAGCGCCAGCTCGTGGTTGGCGCTGTGCACCTCGTGCGCCAGTCGCCGGTTCTCGTCGGCCAGGTCCTTCTGCCGGAACGCCTCGGCAACGTGGGCGCGCAGCCGTTCGTCGTCCCAGGGCTTGGTGAGGAACTTGTAGATCGCGCCTTCGTTCACCGCGTCGGTGATCGACTGCAGTTCGGTGTAGCCGGACAGCACCATGCGCACCGTGTCGGGGTACAGCTCCTTGGCGCGGCGCAGGAACTCGACCCCGGTCATCCCGGGCATGCGCTGGTCCGACACGATGACGTCGACGTTGACCTCGGCCAGGCGCTGCAGCCCTTCGGCGCCGCTGTTGGCGGTGACGATGTGGTAGCCGTCGCGGCGGAACAGGCGGCGCAGCGAGGACACGATGTTCTCCTCGTCGTCCACCAGCAGCAGCGTGCGCTTGCGCTGGCTGCGCGTCAGGAAGCGGTCCGGCAGCCGGTACTTCTCGCGCAGCATGCGCTCGATCTCGTCGGCCGGCACGGGCTCGCTGAAGAAGAAGCCCTGGATCATGTCGCAGCCGTTGGCGATCAGCAGGTTCAGCTGGCCTTCGGTCTCGACGCCCTCGGCGAGCACCTTCATCTGCAGGCCATGGGCCATCGTCAGCACGGCGCGCGTGATCGAGACGTCTTCCGGCGCCGCGGTCACGTCGTGCACGAACGAGCGGTCGATCTTCACGATGTCGATCGGCAGGGTCCGCAGCACGCCCAGGTTCGAGTAGCCGGTGCCGAAGTCGTCGAGCGAGATCTCGACGCCGATCGCCTTCAGCTCGCGCAGGATGCGCGACGCGTGCTCGACGTCGACCGTCAGCATGCTCTCGGTCACCTCGACCCCCAGGTGCGCCGGGTTGGCACCGGTCTCGAGCAGGATGGCGTGCAGGCGCTTGGCGATGTCGGGCTGCTGCAGCTGCAGCGGCGACAGGTTCACGTGCACGCGCAGCTCGGGCAGGCCGGCGCGGGCCCAGGCCGCCGCCTGCGTGCAGGCGCTGCGCAGCACCCATTCGCCGATCGGGATGATGAGCCCGGTCTGCTCGGCCACCGGGATGAACTCGACCGGCAGCACGTCGCCGAGCTCGCTGGAGTGCCAGCGGACCAGCGCCTCGACGCCGAGCAGCCGGCCGTCGGTGAGGTCGACCTGGGGCTGGTAGTGGAGTGTCAGTTCCTGGCGCCCGATGGCGCGGCGCAACGCGGATTCGAGCGTCATGCGGCGCACTGCATGCTCGTTCGCCTGCGGCGTGAAGAAGGCGATGCGGCTCGCGCCGCTGTCGGTGTGCAGGCGCGCCGTCTGGGCGCATTCGAGCAGGCGATGGGCGTTGTCGGCGTCGCCCGGGTAGGTCGCGATGCCCACCGAGCAGCTCAGGTACACCTCGGTCTTGCCGACGCTCTCGGGATGGCGCAGTCCGTCGAGGATGGCGCGCGCGCGTTCCAGCACCGCGTTCTCGTCGTCGGCGAGGGAGGGGTCCAGCAGCACCGCGAACTCGCCGCCGCCCAGGTGCGCGAGCGTCTCGTCGCTCTTGCACAGGCCCGACAGGCGGGCTGCGACGGCCATCGCGAGGGTGTCGCCGGCGCCGAAGCCCATCGTCTCCTCGACCTGATCGACCTGCGCGACGTTCAGCGACAGCAGCGTGAAGCGGCTGCCGTCCCATTGCGCCGCATGGGCCGCGGCGTCGACGCGGTCGAGCAGCAGCACGCGGTTGGGCAGGCCGGTCAGCTCGTCGTAGTTGGCGAGCTCCTGGATGCGGCCTTCGGCCTCGCGCTGCGCGGTGATGTCCTGCAGGATGATGACGCCGCGCAGCGATTCGCCATCGGTGCCGACGTCGACGATGCCACGGTGCAGCACCACCAGCCGGCTGCCGTCGGCGCGCAGCAGCCGGTGCTGGAATTCGAACGGATCGCCGGGGGCCGCACCGCGCCAGATCGACATCACGTAGCGGCGTTCGTCGCGCGGGAGCCAGCGCAGCGCGGCGGAGATCGACAGCGTTCCCGGTTCATGCGTCTCGCCCAGCAGCGCATAGGCGCCGGACGACAGCGTGGCGCGCCGGCACGCCAGGTCGATCTCCACCGAGCCGCTGCGGCACAGCAGCTCGGTCTGCGCCAGCATGCGCGCACGCCATTCGGACAGCTCGCGTGCGTGCTGGATCTCGCTGACGTCGCTGAGCGTCACCAGGTCGGCCTCGCGGCCTTCGAAGTCGATGCGGCGCCCGAACACGCGGGCGACGAACACGCTGCCGTCGGCGCGCACGCAGCGGATGTCGTAGGCCGTGCCGGCGACGCCGGCCATGCGCTGGCGGATGTGCTCGGCCACGCGGCCCACGTCCTGCGGGTGCACCACGGTGGTCGCGGCCATGCCGAGCAGCTGGGCTTCGGTGTAGCCCAGCAGCTCCACCACCTTCGGGTTGACGTAGCGGAAGCGGCCGTCCTGGATCAGGAACACGCCGACCTGCGCCTGCTCGAGGAACTCCTGGTAGGCCTGGGACGCCAGCGGGGCGCGGCCTGGCGCAAGCGCGGCGTCGGCGACGGCCAGTCGTTCGGCAGCGGCGGGGGGTGATGACACGATGACAGTCTCCATCGAAGCGATGCAAGGGCGTCTCTGTCGAACGCTTGCCCGGATATCGACGTGCAGGGGGACCGGCTTGAGCGCGGGGCGGCGCGAAACGGATTTGTGTCGAACAGTTGGCAGCGGCGGGGGTTTACCCTGCCGGATGAAGGCCTGGCGCAGCACCTTCTGGACGAAGTCGCGCGCGGTGGTCTTCTCGCAGGCATCCTGGCCGTCCACGGCCTCGGTCGCGGTGCAGCCGAGCGTCGGCTCCAGGACGTCTTTACGCCGTCTTGATGCGCAGCAACCGAATCCATATACCGATTTGATGCGCCCGTCCCTACGCTCCTGGACATCCGAATCACCGTCGTGAGGAGTCCATGGACCTTCTGTTTCTGGGAGCCGTCGCCCTGATGTTCATCGCCATCGTCGGCATGGCCATCGGCTGCGACAAGTTGGGAGCACGCACATGAGCTGGCTGTATGGGCTGGCCGGCCTGGCATCGCTGGGCCTGCTCGTGTACCTCGTCTTTGCATTGCTGAAGGCGGAGGACTTCTGATGAACTCGCAAGCCTGGATTCTTCTGGTGGCCTTCCTGGTCATCCTTGCACTGCTGGCCTGGCCGCTGGGCCGCTGGCTGGTCGCCGTCGCCGAAGGCCGCTTCCCGCGCTGGTTCGCGCCGTTCGTGAAGGCGGAACACGGCCTGTACCGACTGGCCGGTGTCGATGCCGGCAGCGGCATGGGCTGGCGCCAGTACGCCATCGCGCTGGTGGTGTTCAACCTGCTCGGCGTGCTGGCCGTCTATGCGCTGCAGCGCCTGCAAGGCGTGCTGCCGCTCAACCCGCAGGCGATGGCCGCGGTCAGCGCCGACTCGTCGTTCAACACCGCGATCAGCTTCGTCAGCAACACCAACTGGCAAGGCTATGCCGGTGAGTCGACGATGAGCTACCTCACGCAGATGCTCGCGCTGACGGTGCAGAACTTCTTCTCGGCCGCCACCGGCATCGTCGTCGTGATCGCGCTGGTGCGTGGCTTCGCGGCCCGCTCGTCGGCGTCGATCGGCAATTTCTGGGTCGACATCACGCGCGTCACCGCCTACATGCTGGTGCCGCTGTCGCTGGTGTTCGCGCTGGTGCTGGTCGGCCAGGGCGTGATCCAGAACTTCGGCGCCTACCAGGACGTGACGACGCTGCAGGCCGCGCCGCAGTCGATCGCGATGGGCCCGGTCGCGTCKCAGGAGGCSATCAAGATGCTSGGCACCAAYGGCGGCGGCTTCTTCAACGCCAACTCGGCSCAYCCKTACGARAACCCGACGCCGTTGAGCAACCTCCTGCAGATGCTGGCCATCTTCCTGATCCCGGCCGCGCTGGTATTCATGTTTGGCCGCCTGGTCGGCGACATGCGCCAGGGTTGGGCGGTGYTGGCCGCGATGACGGCGATCTTCGTCGTCTCGGTGGTCGTCGTCACCGCACAGGAACAGCAGGGCAACCCGCTGCTCGCGCAGCTCGGTGTCGACCAGGCGGCCAGTGCCACGCAGCCGGGCGGCAACATGGAAGGCAAGGAGGCGCGCTTCGGCATCGCCGCCACCGGTCTGTTCGCCGCCACCACTACCGCCGCCTCGTGTGGCGCGGTGAACGCGATGCATGACTCGTTCACGCCGCTGGGCGGCATGGTGCCGCTGGTGCTGATGCAGCTCGGCGAGGTCGTCTTCGGCGGCGTCGGCACCGGGCTGTACAGCATGCTGATCTTCGCGATCCTCGCGGTGTTCATCGCCGGGCTGATGATCGGCCGCACGCCCGAGTACCTGGGCAAGAAGATCGAGACCTACGAGATGAAGATGACCTCGATCGCGATCCTGGTCACGCCGATCCTGGTGCTGGCCGGGGCCGCGGTCGCGGTGCTGGCCGATGCCGGCAAGGCGGGCATCGCCAACCCCGGCGCGCACGGTTTCTCGGAGATCCTCTACGCCCTCACGTCGGCCGCCAACAACAACGGCAGCGCCTTTGCGGGCCTGTCGGCGAACACGCCGTTCTACAACACGCTGCTGGCGGTGGCGATGTGGTTCGGCCGCTTCGGCGTGATCGTGCCGGTGCTGGCGATCGCCGGCTCGCTGGCCGCGAAGAAGCGCCTGGCCGTCACGGCCGGCACGCTGCCGACGCATGGCCCGCTGTTCGTCACCCTGCTGATCGGCAGCGTGCTGCTGGTCGGCTTGCTCAACTACGTGCCGGCGCTGGCCCTCGGGCCGGTGGTCGAGCACCTGATGTTGTGGAATCCGCAATGACAACCGTCAAGAATTTCTCGATGTTCGACCCGGCGCTCGTGAAGCCGGCCATCGCCTCTGCGTTCGGCAAGCTCGACCCGCGCGTGCAGTGGCGCAACCCGGTGATGTTCGTCGTCTACGTCGGCAGCATCATCACGACGCTGCTGTGGGTGCAGGCGCTCGGCGGCCAGGGTGAGGCGCCGCAGGGCTTCATCCTCGCCGTGGCCTTGTGGCTGTGGTTCACCGTGCTGTTCGCCAACTTCGCCGAGGCGCTGGCCGAGGGCCGCAGCAAGGCCCAGGCCTCATCGCTGCGCGGCATGAAGCGCAAGACGATCGCGAAGAAGCTCGAGCGGCCGTTGCACGGCTCGGCCTGGCATCCGATGGAAGCCGATGAACTGCGCAAGGGCGCCGTCGTGCTGGTCGAGGCCGGCGACGTGATCCCGCTCGACGGCGAGGTGATCGAAGGCGTGGCCTCGGTCGACGAGAGCGCGATCACCGGCGAATCGGCACCGGTGATCCGCGAATCGGGTGGCGATTTCGCGTCGGTCACCGGCGGCACCCGCGTGCTGTCGGACTGGCTGGTGGTGCGCATCGGCGTCAACCCCGGCGAATCCTTCCTCGACCGCATGATCGCGATGGTCGAGGGCGCCAAGCGCCAGAAGACGCCCAACGAGATCGCGCTGACCATCCTGCTGGTCGCGCTGACCATCGTGTTCCTGGTCGTCACCGTGACGCTGCTGCCGTTCTCGATCTTCAGCGTCGAGGCCGCGCGGGTGGGCAACGTCGTGGGAACGCCGGTCACCATCACCACGCTGATCGCGCTGCTGGTGTGCCTGATCCCGACCACCATCGGTGCGCTGCTGTCGGCGATCGGCGTGGCCGGCATGAGCCGCATGATGGGTGCCAACGTGATCGCCACCTCGGGCCGCGCGGTCGAAGCCGCCGGCGATGTCGACGTGCTGCTGCTCGACAAGACCGGCACCATCACGCTGGGCAACCGGCAGGCCTCGGTGTTCCTGCCCGCGAAGGGCGTCAGCGACAAGGTGCTGGCCGACGCGGCGCAGTTCTCGTCGATGGCCGACGAGACGCCGGAAGGCCGCAGCATCGTCGTGCTGGCGAAGCAGAAGTTCAACCTGCGCGAGCGCGAGCTGTCGGGCCACGGCATCGCGTTCGTGCCGTTCACCGCGCAGACGCGGATGAGCGGTGTCGACATGGACGACGGCAGCGGCACGGTGCGCTCGTTGCGCAAGGGCGCGGGCGATGCGATCCGCCGGCATGTGGAGTCGCTGGGCGGCAGCTTCCCGGCCGACGTGCAAGCCACCGCCGACGAGGTGGCGCGCAAGGGCAGCACGCCGCTGGTGGTGGCCGACGGGGCCCGCGTGCTCGGGGTCGTCGAGCTGAAGGACATCGTCAAGGGCGGCATCAAGGAGCGCTTCGCCGAACTGCGCCGCATGGGCATCAGGACGGTGATGATCACCGGCGACAACCGCCTCACCGCAGCCGCCATCGCGGCGGAGGCCGGCGTCGACGACTTCCTCGCCGAGGCCACGCCCGAGGCCAAGCTGAAGATGATCCGCGACCACCAGGCCGACGGCCGCCTGGTCGCGATGACCGGCGACGGCACCAACGATGCGCCGGCCCTCGCGCAGGCCGACGTGGCGGTGGCGATGAACACCGGCACGCAGGCCGCGAAGGAGGCCGGCAACATGGTCGACCTCGACAGCAACCCGACCAAGCTGCTGGAGATCGTCGAGACCGGCAAGCAGTTGCTGATGACGCGCGGCTCGCTGACCACCTTCTCGATCGCCAACGACGTGGCCAAGTACTTCGCGATCATCCCGGCCGCGTTCKCGACCACCTACCCGCAGCTTGCCGCGCTCGACGTGATGCGGCTCGCGAGCCCGTCGTCGGCCATCCTGTCGGCGGTGATCTTCAACGCGATCGTGATCGTGTTCCTGATCCCGCTGGCGCTGAAGGGCGTCAAGTACCGCGCGATCGGCGCCGCCGCGCTGCTGCGCCGCAACGTCCTCGTCTACGGGCTCGGCGGGCTGGTGGTGCCGTTCATCGGCATCAAGCTGATCGACCTGCTGCTGTCGGCCGTGCACCTCGCCTGAAGGATTCGACATCATGACTTCCGCTGTTTCCACCCTCCTTCGTCCGGCCCTGGTCGTGTTCGCGGTGCTGACCGCGCTGACCGGCGCCGCCTACCCGCTCGTCGTGACCGGCCTCGGCCGCGTGGCCTTCCCCGAGGAGGCCGCCGGCAGCCTGATCACGCGCAACGGCAAGCCGATCGGCTCGTCGCTGATCGGCCAGAACTTCAGCGATCCCAGGTACATCTGGGGCCGTCCGTCGGCGACCGCGCCGACGCCCTACAACGCGACGGCCTCCAGCGGCTCCAACCTGGGGCCGTTGAACCCGGCGCTGGTCGACGCGGTCAAGGGCCGCATCGAGGCGCTGCGCGCTGCCGATCCCGGCAACACCGCGCCGGTGCCGGTCGACCTGGTGACCGCATCGGGCAGCGGGCTCGACCCTGAGCTGAGCGTCGCGGGTGCACTCTTCCAGGCAGCACGTGTCGCGAAGGCGCGCAAGCTGTCGCCCCAGCAGGTGCAGGACCTGATCGAGCAGCACACCGAAGGCCGCTGGCTCGGCTTCCTCGGCGAGCCGCGCGTCAACGTGCTGCGCCTGAACCTCGCGCTCGATGCTGCACGCTCCTGAGCCTCGGCCGGGCCCCGGCCTGGATGGATCCGCTATAAACGCGCGGTTGAGACCCCTCGGTACAAGAATGAACAGCAACGGAAACCGTCAGGGCCTCGGCCTGCTGACCCTCGGGGCTTTGGGCGTCGTCTACGGCGACATCGGCACCAGCCCGCTGTACACGATGAAGGAGGTGTTCCACCCCGCCAGCGGCGTCCCGCTGGACGCGCCGGACATCATCGGTGCGGTGTCGGTGATCTTCTGGGCGCTGATGGTGGTGGTCACGCTGAAATACGTGATCCTGATCCTGCGTGCCGACAACCGGGGCGAGGGCGGCATCATGGCGCTGACCGCGCTGGCGGCCGGTGGGACACCGACGCGTCGCACCTTGCTTCTGTTGACCGGTGTCCTGGGCGCCGCGCTCTTCTATGGCGACAGCGTGATCACGCCCGCCATCTCGGTGCTGGGCGCGGTCGAGGGGCTGGAGGCGATCACGCCCACCCTGAAACCCTACGTCCTGCCCCTCTCGATCGCCATCATCGTTGCGCTGTTCATGGCCCAGCGCTTCGGCACCGAGGCGGTCGGCAAGCTGTTCGGCCCGATCATCAGTGTGTGGTTCTTCGTGCTCGCACTCGTGGGTGTGCTGCAGATCGTGCAGCAGCCGGGCATCCTGGCGGCACTGAACCCGTTGGAGGCGGTGGCGTTCCTGCATGCGAGAGGCTGGCACCTGTTCCTCGTGATGGGCTCGATCGTCCTGGCATTGACCGGTGCAGAAGCGCTGTACGCCGACATGGGGCACTTCGGGGCACGCCCGATACGCATCGCGTGGACGGGCTTGGTGCTGCCGTCGCTCGCGCTGAACTACATGGGGCAGGGGGCCTTGCTGATGCGCGATCCGTCGGCGCTGGAGAGCCCGTTCTACCGGCTGTTCCCGCAGGCCTGGCTGATCCCGGCGGTGCTGCTGGCCACCGCGGCCTCGGTGATCGCTTCGCAGGCCGTGATCTCGGGTGCGTACTCGATGACCAAGCAGGCGATCCAGCTTGGGCTGCTGCCGCGCATGCGCGTGCTGAACACCTCGGAGAAAGAGGCGGGGCAGATCTACGTTCCCACGGTGAACTGGGTCGTGATGGTGGCCGTGCTGCTCGCCACGGCAGGTTTCGGCAGTTCGTCGGCGCTGGCGTCCGCCTATGGCATCGCCGTTACGGTGACGATGTTCATCACGACGCTGCTGACCTTCTTCGTCGTTCGCTACGTCTGGCGGTATTCACTGGCGGTCGCCGTTGCCGCGACGTCGGCCTTCCTGGTGGTCGACGCCGTGCTGGTGATCTCGTGTTCGCTGAAGATCCTGCAAGGCGGCTGGTTCCCGCTGGTGATGGGGGCAGCGATCTTCGCCGTGATGGCGACATGGAAGCGAGGTCGTGAGCTGTTGATCGAGCACATCCGCCGTGACGACCCGGAGCTGATGCCATTCATCACCGCGCTGGCGCGAGACGACACGGCGCATCGCCCGCCGCGCACCGCGGTCTATGCGGTGGCCAACCCCGACACGGTGCCGCAGGCGCTGATGCACAACCTGAAGCACTACCAGGTGCTGCATGAGCAGAACGTGATCCTGACGGTGAAGTTCGAAGAGGTGCCGCACATCGGCGATGCCGAGCGCATCGAGCTGACGCCGCTGGTCGAAGGCTTCTGGCGAGTGCAGGTGAGCTACGGGTTCATGGACCAGCCGGACATCCCGCGCGCCCTGGCCCACTGTTCACTGCACGGCCTGTCGATCGAGCCGGGTGCCACGTCGTACTTTCTGAGCCGCGAGATCGTCGTCCCGACCCAGGGAGCGGGCATGGCGCACTGGCGTGAGGCGCTGTTCGCGGCGATGTCGCGCAACGCCGGCAGCGTTGCAGACTTCTTCAAGCTGCCGCACAACTGCGTCGTCGAGCTGGGCACGCGGGTGCAGATCTAGCCTCGCTGGCACCCGGGCAGCGGTCCGCATATGCATGCGCGGCAGCGCGCGCATCGCCAGCGGCTAAGCTTCACGCCCATGTCCGCACCGATCTCCGCCGCCACGCCGCACCGGCACCTGGATGTTCGCCACGCGGTGTCGGTGTGTGTCGGCATGGTGATCGGCGCCGGCATCTTCAAGACCTCGCCGATGGTCGCCGCCAGCCTGGCGAGCGACACCGCGCTCTACCTCGTCTGGGCACTCGGTGGCGCACTGTCCTTCGTCGGCGCGCTGTGCTTTGCCGAGCTCGCGGCGGCGTTCCCCGACGCGGGCGGCGACTACCACTTCCTGCGCCTGGCCTTCGGGCCGCGCACCGGTTTCCTGTTCGCCTGGTCGCGCTTCGCGGTCATCCACACCGGCTCGATGGCGCTGCTGGCCTTCGTGTTCGGCGACTACCTTGCGCAGGTCGTGGCGCTCGACCGCCTGCTCGGCCCCGGCCTGGGCGCCTACGGCAGCGCCCTGTTCGCGGCGGGTGCGATCGTGGTGCTGACGGCGTTGAACCTGCGCCATGTACGCATCGGCCTGGGCACGCAGGTCGGGCTGATGTCGCTGGTGATCGCGGGGCTGCTTGCGCTCGGCGTCGCGGCGCTGTGGCTGTGGGGGCAGGGCATTGCGCCGGCCACGCCGCTGGCCGCGCCGTCGCGCGACGGGCACGTCGAGATCGGTACCGCCTTCGTGTTCGTCTTCCTCGCCTACGGCGGCTGGAGCGACGCGGCCACGCTGTCCGCCGAGATGCGCGACGACCGGCGCGGCATCGTCCATGCGCTGCTGCTGGGCCTGGCGACGGTGACGGCGCTGTACCTGCTGGCCAACGCGGCCTACCTGCGCGGCCTGGGGCTGGAGGGGCTCGCGCGCAGCGAGGCGCCGGCCGCCGACCTGATGCGGCTGGCCTTCGGCAGGCCGGGCGAGCTGCTGATCGTCAGCGTGGTGGCGCTGACCTCGGTCACCGTGATGAACGCGACGCTGGTCGCCGGCGCGCGCACCACCTGGGCGGCGGCGCGCGACCTGCAGCAGGCGCGGTTGATCGGTGGAGCGCTCGGCGAACGGCTGGCGCGGTGGGATCTCTCGCGCGGCACCCCGCCGGCGGCCATCGCGGCGATCGGCCTGGTGGCCGTGGCGCTGGTGGGCCTGGGCACCGTCACGCGCGGAGGCTTCGCGACCATGGTCGACTACCTCTCGCCGGTGTACTGGGGCTTCCTCACGCTCAGCGGCAGCGCGCTGCTGGTGCTGCGGCGCCGGTACCCCGAGGTGCCGCGGCCGTTTCGCGTGCCGCTCCATCCGTGGCTGCCGCTGGCCTTCTGCGCCTGTAGCGTCTACCTGCTCGTGGCGAGCCTGCAGTACGTGAAGGCCGGCGCACTGGCAGGCGTCGGCGTGCTGGCGCTCGGTGGGTTGCCGCTGCTGCTGCGCCGTGCGCGCCGATGGAATTGATCAAGGTCGTCTTCAGTGCCGTTTTTGGCGCCACGCTGATCGCGGTGGCCTGCCTCGGCAGCTGCATGCTGGTCGATGGGCTGGTGTTTCCGCGAGGGCCCTCGGGGCGGATGACCATGGAGGAAAAGTGCTTCAAGGCGGGCTGGGAGAAGGACGGCTGGCTGCGCGGGAGAAAGCAGGCGGAGTGCGAGCGGTGGATCGCCGCGGGCAGGCCGAAAGACTGGAAGTAGCAGGCCGCGCGCCGGGCTTTGTTATCGTCGTGGATTGCGGCCCGACGAGGCCGCCTATGAGGAGGACCCCATGACCGAACCCACCGCGGTGCCTGCCGCTGTCACCGACGGCGCCCCTGTCGCCACCCCTGCCGTTGCGCAGACACCCCGCGCGCTGGCCGAATCGATGCCGCTCGTCCAGTCCGGCGCGCGCTGGTTCTGGTGGATCGCCGGCCTGTCGGCGGTGAACGTCGGCATGCAGCACTCGGGCAGCGACACCCATTTCGTCGTCGGACTGGGCATCACCAGCCTCATCGATGCGCTGTTCTCCGGGCTGCCGGTTGTCAGCCTGCCGCTCGACGCGCTGGTGCTGGCCTTCTTCTTCGCGATGGGCCTGATGGCGCAACGCGGCAGCATGCGGGCCTTCTACGTGGGGGGCGCCGTGTACGCCCTCGATGGGGTGCTGTACCTCTTCATGGCCGACTGGATGCCGGTCGGGTTCCACGTGCTGGTGCTGTTCTTCATCGGCAAGGGCGCGCTGGCCTTGCGCGACGCGCTGCGGGCGCAGCCGCCCGCTTCGCCCGTGGCGGCTACATGAAAAAAGCCGCCCCGAAGGGCGGCCTCGCCTGAATCGCCGGGCCGCTCAGGTCCCGGCGTCAGCACGCGTCACAGCGAACCGAGGAAGGCCAGCAGGGCTTCCCGGTCGGTCTTGCTCAGCGCGATGAAGCGATCGCGGCTGGCCTTGCCTTCACCGCCGTGCCACACGATGGCTTCGGTCAGCGTGCGGGCGCGGCTGTCGTGCAGGTAGCCGACCTTCACGTCCTTGCCGGCGACCAGTTCGGTGTAGCCGATGCCCCACAGCGGCGACGTGCGCCACATGCTGCCGGTCGCGAGACCTTCGGTCAGGCCGTCGGCCAGATCAGTGCCCATGTCATGCAGCAGCATGTCGGTGTAGGGCTTGATCTTCTGGTCGCGCGCTTCCTGGAACTCGCTGGTGGAGCCGGTCGTCATCTCCGTCACGTGGCAGGTCGAGCACTTGATGGTGTTGAACACCGTGGCACCGGCCGCGATCTTGTTGACGTCCGGGTTCAGCGCGGCCAGCGGAGTGACACCCTTCGGGTAGCCGCTCGCGATGCTGCGCTGCGCCGGCACGGCCAGCAGGGCCACGTAGCGCTCCAGCAGCTTCAGCGCGTCTTCCGTCAGGCCGGGGTCGACGCGGTTCGCGGTGCTGCACTTCGCCGGGCCATACAGGCAGTCGCGGTTCGGGTASACCGGCGAGGTGACCGACATGTCCAGCAGCGCGGCCGCCGACGCCTGGTGGCGCAGGCTGACCTTCGAGGCCTTCCAGCCGTAGCGGCCCAGGCGCACCTTGCCGGTCTCCGGGTCATACGCGTAGTTCGCGATGCCCTGGACGCCGTCGGCATCCGGAGCCGTCCTGGCACGCGCAATGATGTCGGCGTCCGGGATCGCCTCGAGCAGGCCCATGCCGATCACCGGYTGSGCGCTGCGCACCGAGAACACGKCCGGSGTSGGGCCGTCGAASSWSAYCRYCGGCTTGCTCAGCTCCACCGAGCTGCCGTCGGCCAGCKTCACGGTCTTCAGCTCGAASYYCGASACGTGCACCGCGGTGCCCCAGTCRCGACGCACGCCGTCGGTCGAYCCCTTGGCGTTCATCTGCGCGCCCAGGCCRTACATCGGGTGCGGCARCTGCTGCCCGTTCSCRTCRACGGCTGCCGTGCGCACCGCCATCGTGTCGAYCTTCTGGTTGACGACGGTGGGGGCCAGGCTGCGGCCGTTGTTGATGTGGCAGCCGAAGCAGGTCGACTGGTTGAACATCGGGCCTTGCAGGCCGATCGCGGCGGTGTTSSKGTCGTTGCCGTTCTCGGTGTGSTCRCCGGTCTGCATGCTGGTGTGGAACCAGCGGCGGCCYTCCACGAAGCGCTGCATGTTCTGCATGCCGATGTTGTTGTGCGGCTGCTGGAACATCAGCGGGCTGTTGTCCGAGTAGTCGTACGAGGTCGAGCCGAGGCCGCCCTGCAGTGCCGCTTCCGGGATCGGGGCGTTCATCAGGCGCGGCTGCACGCCGTACCAGGGGCGCAGGCCCTCGCCCATCACGTAGGTGACTTCGTTGGTGTAGTAGCGGAAGTTGCCGCTGTCCTTCACGTCGTCCATCGCCTTGCGCGACGAGAAGAACGAGCCGGTGAACTCCATCACGTCGCCGGCCCTCAGCGGGCGGCCGTCGACGTGCGGGCCGTTGCCCACCATCACGCCGTTGGCGTCCGCCACCAGCGAGTTGTAGCCGGGGTACTCGCTGAGCACCACGCTGCAACCGTCGTTGGCACCGATCACGTTCATGTAGCCGCTGGTCGGCTTGGCCAGCGCGGTCTGCGGCGGCTTCGGCACGACCGGGCACGAGGTCTTGTCGACGAAGCCGTCGGTGTAGGTGGTGTCGTCCAGCAGGTCGCCCGGCGACATCCAGCCGTAGTCGGTGACGCCGGCGTTGTCGAAGCGGCGGAAGAACGAATGGCCGCCGCCGCGCTGCGCTTCCTGGAAATACTGGTTGACGACCAGCGTCGGCTTGGTGACGCCCTTCACCTTGCTGTTGTCGATGAACTCCGTGCCCCAGGTGCGGTTCTTGAAGTAGTTCGCGACGAAGTTCAGGTAGACGCCGATGCCCTTGTCCTGCGGCTTGCCGTTGGCGTCGACGGTGTCGTTCGGGCCGTAGCCGACTTCGTTCCAGGCCTCGCCGCGCTCACGGGCGTGGCGCGGGCGGCCGACGAAACCGAAGCGGGTCACCAGCGTGCCGTCCGGCAGCGAGAACTGGATGGTGTCGATCGGCGCCTGCTGGGCCGCCGGCGGGATCAGGTTGGCGCCGTTGGCCGGGTGCGGGAACACCGAGGTCGCGACGGTGGAGCCGAGCGTGTTGTCGCTGCCCGGCGACTTGAAGCTCGCCTCGATGATCGAGTAGCCGTAGCCGGTGGCGCGCTTGACGCCGTTGATGCGCACGTAGCGCACGTTGGCGTTCAGGTTGTAGAACTCTTCGGTGCCGCCCTTGCCGTCGGCCACGTAGCGCAGCTGGTACCAGGTGTCGCCGTCGTCGGAGACGAGGATCGCGTATTCCTTGGCGTACGCGGCTTCCCACACCAGCTTCAGGTAGCCGATCTGGGTCTTGGCGCCGAAGTCGAACTGCAGCCAGTTGGTGTCGKWCTGSGAGCTTTCCCAGCGGCTGTYCTGGGYGGCSTTGCCGTCGATGGCCTTGTCGGCGGTGTTGCCGCCRTTGGCGCTCGAYGCGGTGGCCTTGACCGGCACGACCGCGACGCCGGGCTTGCTCATGTCGACGCCGGWGGGCARYTGCTGCGCGGGCGTCGGTGCCGGCGCGGCGGGCGCATTGCCGGACGGGATCGACGGGGGCGGTGCCGGGGTCGTCGGCACTTCGTTGGGCGGAGTGGGGTCATTGCCGCCGACCACGGGCGGCGGGGCCGGCGATTGCGCCGGCGGCTGCCCGGGGGCGCCGACGTCGGGGCTCGGTGCCGCGGCGGAATCCGCGTCCTTGCCGCCGCATCCGCTGAGGACGGCCGCTGCGAGGAAGAGGGAGCTCAGTGCCACCAGCGCTGCGCGCGGCCGGCTCTGCCCCTCGGGAATCGGGTGCTTCATGCTGACAGGTCCTTTGATCGTGTCCGTTGGCTGGGTGCTGCGGCGCCCGAGAACTTCATCAATCCTCTGTGCCGGGTGCATGCAGGAATTGATGCGCAGGTTTGATGCCAACGTCGATGCAGCGGAACCGGTTCCGCTCCGTGTGTCCTGCGGAGCCCGCAAGCGCACGGCGTCGCTCCGAAGAGGACGCATTTCACGACAGAAACAACTGGAAACAACCTTGACCGGATGAGGTGTCCGGCAACAGTTTGTGCTCGCGGGCGCTGCAACGCACCCTGTCGATCAGGCGATGGATGCCATTCGATATTCGATGCGTGCCGGCAGCCCTCAGGCCGCGAGTGCGGGTCGAAGCCGGAAGGCGCCGACCACTTCCGTCAGGCGTTGCGCCTGGACGCGAAGACTGTCCGCGGCCGCAGCCGATTCCTCGACGAGTGCGCTGTTCTGCTGCGTCACCTGGTCGAGCTGGGTCACGGCATGGCTGACCTGGTTGATGCCCATCGACTGCTGTTCGGCCGCGGTGCCGATCTCGGAGATCAGCTGGGCCACGCGCTGGACCGAGCTGACGATGTCGCGCATCGTCGTGCCGGCGTCGGCCACCAGTCCCGCACCGGTTTCCACCAGGCCGACGCTCTCGCCGATCAGTGCCTTGATTTCCTTCGCGGCCGTTGCCGAACGCTGCGCGAGCGAGCGCACCTCGCCGGCGACCACCGCAAAACCGCGCCCTTGCTCGCCGGCCCGGGACGCCTCCACCGCGGCATTCAGGGCCAGGATGTTGGTCTGGAAGGCGATGCCGTCGATCACGCCGGTGATGTCGGCGATCTTGCGGGAGCTCGCGCTGATGTCGTTCATCGTCGAGACCACGTGCGACACGACCGTGCCGCCCTTGGTGGCCACGGCGCTCGCCGAGGCCGCCAGCGAGGTCGCCGTGCGTGCGGCATCGGAACTGCTCTTCACCGTCGCGGTGATCTCCTCCATCGACGACGCGGTCTGCTGCAGGTTGGCGGCCTGTTCCTCGGTCCGGTGCGACAGGTCCGCGTTGCCGGTGGCGATCTGGCTCGAGCCGGTGGCGATCGAGTCGCTGCTCTGGCGGACCTGGCCGACGATGCCGACCAGGGATTCGTTCATCGCCTTCAGCGCGGCCAGCAGCTGACCGGTCTCGTCCGTGCGCTCGACCGTGATCTGCGAGGTGAGGTCTCCGGAG
Source organism: Rhizobacter sp. P1_G5 (assembly GCF_056405435.1). Lineage (NCBI taxonomy): Bacteria > Pseudomonadati > Pseudomonadota > Betaproteobacteria > Burkholderiales > Sphaerotilaceae > Rhizobacter > Rhizobacter sp. P1_G5. The sequence continues at coordinate 16,962 of NZ_JBFUCB010000015.1, forward strand.
GCGACCGTCTGCGCCACGCGCACGGCTTCGGCGATGGGCACCGTGATCGAGCGGGTCAGCACGACGGCGATGCCGCTGGCCAGCGCGACGGCGACGACCGTCAGGCCGATCATCAGCAGCTTGGCCGTGCCGGCGATGCCGGACGCCTCGATGCCGAACTGCTCCATCCCGTCCACCTGGCTCGTGGAGAACGCCTCGATCGCCTCCAGGTAGTCCTTCTGCAGCGGCAGGATGACGCTCACGAGCTGCTGGCGTGCCTCGTCGGCCTTGCCGGCCTTGATCAGCTCGACGAACCCGGCTTCGCGTTCCTTGAACTTCGCACGGCTCTCGGTGAGGTGCAGCAGCGCTGCCACGCCCTTCTCCGAGTGGACCGACGCCTTGAGGCGATCGATGGCGTTCGCCACGATCGGCGCCGACTGCTCGACCTTGTGCAGCTCCTCCCGGGCAACGGCGGGGTCGGTGGTGATCAGTGCCGTGCGGATCGCACGCAGCTGCTTGTTGACCTCGTTCTCGATGGTCTGCGCCAGCGCCACCTTGGCGTACCGGTCATGGAGGATGGTCTCGGTGTTCGCGTTGACGGCGCCGATCTGCGTGTAGCCGATGGCTGCAACGACGACCAGCAGGCCGATGACCAGCGCGAAGGCCGCGGTGAGGCGGGTGCCGATTCTCAGGTTTGCCACAGCTTTCAAGATGACCTCTCCTGCTCCGTGGAGCCTGGTTCGCGCTGGCCGCGCTTGCTGCGCTTGCATTTGCCAATTTGCCAGCGCGCGATGTACCGGGACTATCGGCAGGGCCGGCGCGAGCCTGAGCGGGCGAGTGTGAACAAGTCGGCGGCGCAGGTTCAGATGCGGACGGCGGCCGGGTCCTCGAAGTGCAGGCGCACGGTCGTGCCGCTGCCGGGCCGGCCGGCGATGTCGAGCGTGCCGCCAAGCAGGCGGGCGCGTTCCTCCATGCCGAGCAGGCCGTGCCCGCTGCGCTCGTGCGACGGGTCGAAGCCGGCGCCGTCGTCGGCAATCGCCAGCAGCCAGTGGCCGTCGTTGCGCTGCAACGCGAGGTCCACCCGCGCGGCATGGGCATGCCGGCGCACATTCGTGAGCGATTCCTGGGCGACGCGGAACACCTGGGTCGCGATGTCGGGAGCGAGCCGGTCCGCCTCGGCATCGACCTGCAGCCGGCACGGCAGGCCGGTGGCCTGGGTGAACTCCGCGGCCAGCCATTCCAGCGCGGCAGCCAGTCCGCCGTCGAGGGCGGGCGGGCGCAGTTGCTTCACGAGCGCACGCACGCCGCCGGCCAGGTTGTCGATGCGATCGAGCAGCACCTGGTACTGCGCCTGCGCCGGCGGCTGCTCGCCGCGCGCGCGGGCGCGCAGCACGGAGGCCTCCATGCGCAGGGCGGCCAGCTGCTGGCCCATCTCGTCGTGCAGTTCGCGCGCGATGCGCTTGCGCTCATCCTCCAGCGCGCGCGTGTTGTGTTCGCCGAGCCGGCGCAGCGCCTGGCGCGACACCTCGAGCTCGGCCGTGCGCTCGGTCACCGCATGCTCCAACCGATGGCGTTCGGCCCGCTGGCGCCGGCCCGTCGCCCAGGTGCTGAGCCACCACAGCAGCCCCAGGCCGGCCGCGGCGGCCAGCTTGGCAGGCGTCGACAGCCACCAGGGCGGCGCGATGGTGAAGGGGATCTGCAGGGGCGGGCCGGCCTCGACGAGCGGCAACCGGTAGGCTGCACGCACCTCCAGCACCTGGGTTCCGTCCTCCGCCGACTCGATCGTCACGACGTTCCCGGCGATGGCCTGCCAGGGCGCGTTGTCGTGCAGGCGGTATTCGAGGTGCAGCATGCGGCTGCGGCCGATGTTCGGTGTCCCCAGCGTGAACTGCAGATGGCGGTCGTTCCAGTCGATCTGCTCCGGCACCACTGCAGCGGTCTGGTCGCCGAACGCCACGGCCTTGAGGCGCAGCACGGGCGGTGCCGGTTCGGCGGCCGGCGCGCGGATGCGGGTGACCCCGGCACTGCTGCCGATCCACGCGGTGCCATCGGGTTCGAGCAGCACCGCGCCGTCGTCGATGTCGTCCCACAGCAGCCCGTTCGAGTGATCGATGTGCCACCAGCGGCTGCCGTCGAACACGAACACGCCCCGGTCGGTGCCGAACCAGACCCGCCCGTCGGACCCGGTGCGAAGAAAGTACTCGGTCGGGTTCCCGAACCGGGCCAGGTCGAACCGGCGGGTGAACCGGGCGGTGCCCGCGGCGTCCACGGCGTAGACCGAGAGGCCGTGGCTGTCGAAGGCCCAGAAGTCCGTGGCGTCGACGAACGCTGCGCGGCCGTAGACCTCGACCGGCTCGCCCTGCGCGTCGCGCATCGGCATCCAGCGGCCGTCGACGGGGCGGTAGGCGCGGTGCCCGCTGATGAACCATTCGACCGCGCTGGTCGCGACCCCCTCCGCCGGGAAGGCGACTTCGCTCACGAAATCCTGGTCCGGCAGCCCGCTGGCAACGGGCTGTCGCCGCGGGCCCGACGCCGAGGCGACGACGCGGTCGACGCCGTTGCGCCCGGTCAGGTAGATGCCCCCTTGCCGGCCCTGCATCACGACGGAGAGCGACGGATCGTCGAAGATCACCGCGGCCTGGGCCGTGCCGGCCTTCAGCCGCATGACGCGGCCCGTTTCCACCCACCACAGGTCGCCGCTCGCATCGACGGCGAGGGCGCTGACCGCACTGGCCGGGTGGCCTGTCGCCGCCGGCAGCGGCCGGAACCGGGCCGTGCTCTCGTCCAGCCACGCGGCACCGCGGGCCGTGCCGGCCCACAGCCGCCCGCTGCCATCGCGCGCGAAGGTGAACGTGGCGGGCGCCGGCAGCCCGAGGGCCGGGGTCCAGTGCTCGACGTTCAGGTAGCCGATCCAGCAGTGCAGGCCGCGGCCGGACGTGCCCAGCCAGAAGCTGCCTTCCGCGTCGAAGAACAGCGAGCGGATCAGCGTCTCCGGCAAGCCCTGCGCCGGTGTCCATTCCCGCCAGCGCTGACCATCCCAGCGTGCGATGCCCACATCGGTGGCGGTCAGGATGCCGCCCGCCGGGTCCTCGGCCAGCGCCGCGGTGGCCGGCAGCCGTTGTGCCAACGGGGCCTCGATGGCGCTGAAGCGCTGCTGCGCCGGCGGCAGCCGGGCCAGCCGGTCGCGGCTGCGCGCCCAGACACTGCCGTCGCGCCCGATCACCAGGTTGCCCCACATGCGGGCCGGCAGGCCCTCGGCCTCGCCCCACCGGCGCAGCGTGCCGTCGCGCCATTCGCACAGCCCCCGGCCACAGCCGAACCACAGGGCCCCGCGGCCGGCGCGCAGCGGTCCGGAATCGGCATCCAGCTCGCCCGGCGGGGCGGGGAACGCCGGCAACTGCAGCTGCCGCGCGACCGGCGCAGCGCCGGGCAAGGGGGCGTCGATCGACCAGATCCGGCTGTCGCGGTCGATGGCCAGCACGGTGCCGTGCGCGTCGATGTCGAGGCGCTGGCCGGGCTCGATGCCGATCGGCTTGCCGCCGGGTTGCGTGACGGCCGACCACTGCGCCACGCCATCCTTCTCGCGGCGCAGGAACAGGCCGACATCGGTCGCCACCCAGAGTCCGCCGCGGGCATCGGCCCGGGCCGCGTAGACCATGGACCGCTGCGCGCCCGGGGCCATCGGCTCGCGGTGGATGCGGAAGCCGTCGAAGCGGAACAGGCCGTTCTCGGTGCACAGCCAGAGGGTGCCGTCAGCGGCCTGCGTCAGGCAGCCGACCGCCATGTTGGTCAGCCCGTCCGACTGTTGATAGGCCTCGAAGACCGCATGCTGCGCCTGCGCGGGGCCGCTGCACGCGAGCAGCAGCGCGGCGAATGCCGCCAGGCCGCGCTCAATCCACCAGGCCATGCCTCAGCGCGTAGCGCACCAGGTCGCTCAGCGAGTCCTGATTCAGCTTTTCCATCAGCCGGGCCTTGTAGGTGCTGACGGTGTTCGGGGCCAGGTTCAGCTCGTTGGCAATGTCGGTCGGGGCCCGGCCCTTCACCAGCGCGATCAGCACCTGGCGCTCACGTGCCGACAGCAAGGCCATCGGCTCGTCCTGCGCCTGCTCGGCGCGCAGCATCTCGCTGCTCAGCGACGGATCGACATAGCCGCGCCCGGCCGCCACGCGGTGGATCGCATCCAGCAGTTGCTCGGGCGAGACGTCCTTCGTCAGGTAGCCGAGGGCGCCGGCCTTCAACGCGCGGCGGGCGATGTGCGGATCGGCATGCATCGTCAGCACCAGCACCGGCAGCTGCGGATGGGCCGCGACGACGCGCTCGATCAGGTCGACCCCGGTGCAACCGGGCATCAGCAGGTCGAGCAGCAGCAGGTCGATTCCCCCGGCGTCGACACCGGCCAGCACCTCGGCCGCCGACGCGCCCTGGCCGGCCAAGGCCAGCCCCTCGTCGAGCTCGAGCATCTTGCGCAGGCCTTCGCGCACGAGGGCGTGGTCGTCGGCGATGAAGACGCGGATGGGGACGGCGACGGGGGTGTGTGCAGACATGGGGGCCACCGGGACGGTGCCCTAGTGTAGTGATCAGTCTACAGGATGCCCGGCTTTTGGCTGGTCCCCGGCCCGATTGCACCGGAATTGATCATCTTGTGAGAATTTACCCGTCGACCGTTGTCGATTTCTTGTAGATTAATGTCTACACGATTTGATGTTGACACTACACCGCAAGGGCATATGTACATCCATCCATCACCACGAGATCGATCCGACGCCGCTGCCTGGGGGGTCCGGGACGAAGATTCCGTCATCGCGCCGGCGCTTCCCTCCGTCCTGCGTTTCGGCCGCTGCGAGGTCCGGACCGCGTCGCGCGAGGTCCTGGTCGATGGCCAGCTGCGCGCGTTGCAGCCGCGGCCCTTCGACCTGCTGGTGATCCTCATCGAAAGCCGGGCCCGGGTGCGCACCACGAACGAACTGCTGGACGAGGTCTGGGGCCACCAGATCGTCCAGCCCGGTTCGCTGGCCGCGGCGGTGATGCGCATCCGCCAGGCCCTGCGCGAGGGGGAGCCCGGCATCGGCCAGGTGATCCGCACCTACCCGCGCGTCGGCTACCGCTTCGTCGCCCTGCTCGATGGCGAAGTGGCGCGCTGACCGGCCGCCCGCCCCGATCGATGCCGACCTGCTTCTTCATGAGGTGCACGCACCATGCTTTCGTCCCGCATCAACGACCCGTACCCGCTGCTGCCAGGCTGGCTGGATGAGCTGGCGGGCCCGACGCTCGAACGCATCGCCGACGACCTGAGCGAGTTGCTGACCCGGCATCCAGGGGCCCGGCGCACGCTGATCCACCTGAGCGTGATCGAGAACACGCTGCGCTACAAGGATCGCGCCGCCGCCCACCGGTTGCCCATCGGCGTGCTGCAGGGCGCGCTGACCCAGCTGGAGGCGATCGGCTTCGCCGGCCGGAGCACGGGCCTGACCATCCTGCGCCTGCGCCTGATGCAGGCGCTCCTGCGCCACGGCGCGACGGCGGCGCCGGGACACGCCCCCTTGCAAGCGTGTTGACGAGGATCTGCCGACGACCCCGTCATCCCGATGAATGCGTCGCAGACGAGCGCGTCGTCCGGCGGCGTTGCCTCGCGCTGATCGGGATGGCGATCGTGTCGATCCTCGCCGCGATGGCGCTGTACGGCTGCAACGACTCCATCCTTCGCGACAAGCTGGTCGACGGCACGACTGCGCTGGCCGGCCTGCGCGCGCGCCTGGAGCTGTACCACCGGCACCACCACACCTACCTGACCGTCAGCGAGGACGTCGTCAGCCCCTGCGACACCATCCCGGCCGGCGGGGCCGGGACCTTCCACGTGCAATGCCTGCAGGTCACGGCCACCGCCTACTTCCTCACCGCCCAGGGCAGCGGCGTGACGCAGGGCTTCGTCTACACGACGGACACGAGGAACACCCAGGTCACCGCAGGCCTGCCGCCCCGCTGGAGAGCGAACCCACCGTACCCGTGCTGGATCACCCGCCAGGGTGACACCTGCTGATCGCTCAGATCTTCCCGACCCCGGCATGGGCCTTGACCGTGTCGGGCACGTCGTTGGCCGAGATCGGCTTGATCAATCCACCCGCGAGGGGCTTGAACGCGGTCAGCACGGCCGAGTCCTGCACGAGCTTGTCGGTGGCCGGTGCGGGGCTCGCGATGTTCGGGTTGCAGGGTCGCCCGATCGCGGCAATGYAGGTGGCCTTGGTGGCCGAGGTCTGCCCGTACACGCCGAACAGCTGGCCGTTGCCGGTGGCATCGGTGAGCACCGGCATCGAGACGTTCCTGAAGTGGTTGCCCTCCATCAGCACGCGCGTGTTGGCTCCCTCGTAGTCGAGCGCATGCCAGCCGCCGGTCTCGAAGTAGTTGTTGACGATGTGCACCAGCGCACCGCTGCCGGCGGAGTTGAAGCGCGGGGCGCGACCGTCGAAGTGGTGCAGGTAGTTGTTGGCGATGGTGATCCTGCCGTTGCCGTAGGCCAGCAGGTTCCAGTAGTGGTTGCCGGTGCAGCGCGCCGACCACGCCGACCGGCCGTCGAGCTCGTTGTTGGAGAGGGTGATGCCGTCGATCGTCGCCGTGGCGTCGCCGTTGCCGAGGACGATGAACTGGCGGCCGATGCGCGCGAAGCGGTTGTGGTCGACCCACACCTTGGTGGCCGCGGGGATGGACAGGCCGTCGCCGCCCCAGACCATGCCCTCGTTGATGTCCGTGAACGACAGGTTGCGGATGATGATGTTGCTGACGCCGCCCTGCAGGATCACGCCCTTGCCCTTGAGGCCGGCGTTGGCGCCCACGCCGATCAGGGTCTTGTTCGAGCCGATCAGCAGGGCGGCGGTGCCGGCCACCTTGTACTTGTAGGCGCTCGTCTGCTTGCCGGTGCAGTAGCTCTTCTGCCAGTCCTGGACATTCAGCGTGATCTCGCTCTTCTGCGTGGCGCCGCTGCACACGCTGGTCGCGAAGCAGCCCGGTGCCGAGGCGCTGCCCTCGCTGTCGGTCAGGTCGATGACGGACGCCACCTCGATGATGCGCGGCTCGGTGTCGGTGCAGCCGTTGCCGTTGCTGGTGCGGCAGAGCTCGCGCTTCAGGTCGGCGACCGTGCTCACGCGGAACGTGTTGCCGCCGGCGCCGCCGGTGACGCCGGCCGCAAAGCCGGTGGGCACGTTGCTGACGGCGCGCACGGCTTGCGCCTCGGCGCTCGCGCTGTCGTCGGCGCTGGCCTCGGCGCCGGATCGATCGAGTTCGGACGTGCCGCCGCATGCCGCGAGGAGGGCCGTGGCCACGGTGACGAGCCACAGCGCCGGGCTGCAGACGCGATGGGTTTCGGGGGTCGACAAGATGCTGCTCCTCCAGGTGGCTTGATGGAGGCATGACCATAGGTCGAGGCCTGGCTGGAGTCTTGACGGAACCTTCCTGGCGGGATGCCGGGAATGACAAGATGGAAACACGTTGTGAGCCGGCGCTGTCCGTCCGGGGGCGGCGCCGGCATCGGTCAATCGTCCGATTCCGCCGGCCGGCCGCTCGCCGCAGACTGGCTTGATCCGCTTTCCACCGAGATCACGCCATGACGACTGCCACCTCCCTTGCCACGAACTCGACCTGGTTGAGAACGCTCTACCTCACGCGCGCCGCCTTCTCGATCGCGTGGGTGGCGCTCGCCTTCGCGGCGGCGCCAGCATCGCCCGTCGTCGCGAGCGTGCTGCTCGTGCTGTACCCCGCATGGGACGCGCTGGCGAACGCGCTCGACGCCCGGCAATCGGGCGGCATGTCGGCCAACGCGACGCAGATGATCAACGTGCTGGTCAGCGCCGCGACGACCGCCGCGATGGCGGTGGCGGTGCAGCAGGGCATGCCCGCGGTCTTCGTCGTGTTCGGCGTCTGGGCCGTGCTCTCGGGCCTGCTCYAACTGGGCACCGCGGTGCGCCGCTGGAAGCACCAGGGTGCGCAGTGGGCGATGGTGCTGAGCGGCGCGCAGTCGGCGCTGGCCGGCACGTTCTTCGTCAAGCAGGCGAGCGGCCCGGCGCCGATGCTGCAGAACCTGGCGGGGTATGCCGCGGTGGGGGCGGTCTACTTCCTGATCTCAGGGTTGATGCTGCTCTGGCGCGAGCGCCGCACGCGCTGAATATCCGCGATGATGGGGTCTTCCGATCGACTCCAGCGTTCATGACATGAAGCCGTCTCGCCGTGCCGTCGCCGCCTTGCTCCTGGCCGGCTGCGCCGTGCTGCTTGCGCAGGCGGCCGGCGCGCAGGAGAAGTTCATCGTCGTGGCCTCGACCACGTCGACCGAGCAATCGGGCCTCTTCAAGCACCTGCTGCCGGCGTTCACCCGCGCCAGCGGCATCGAGGTGCGCGTCGTTGCCGTCGGCACCGGCCAGGCGCTCGACATCGGCCGGCGCGGCGATGCCGACGTGGTGTTCGTGCACGACACGCCGGCCGAGGAAAAATTCGTCGCCGAGGGCTGGAGCGAGAAACGCTTTCCGGTCATGTACAACGACTTCGTGCTGGTCGGCCCGAAGCCGGACCCGGCCGGCGCGCGCGGCGCCGACATCGTCGCCGGCATGGGCAAGGTGGCCGCCGGCGGCCAGCCCTTCGTCTCGCGCGGCGACCGCAGCGGCACGCACAGCGCCGAGCTGCGGCTGTGGAAGCTGGCGGGGCTCGACCCGGCTGCCGCCAGGCCGGCCGTCTACCGCGAATGCGGCTGCGGCATGGGGCCGGCGCTGAACATGGGGGCGTCGATCAACGGCTACGTGCTGACCGATCGCGGCACCTGGCTCGCGTTCAGGAACCGGGGCGACCTGGCCATCCTCGTCGAAGGCGACAGGCGGCTCTTCAACCAGTACGGCGTGATGCTGGTCAACCCGGCGAAGCATCCGCAGGTGAAGAAGGAGCTCGCGCAGCGCTTCGTCGACTGGCTGGTCTCGCCGGCGGGCCAGGCCGCCATCGGCAGCTACCAGATCGAAGGCCGGCCGCTCTTCTTTCCGGATGCGAACTGACGTCCCTGGCGGATGAGCACCTTCGCCGACAGCTGGCGGCTCGCGTGGACGTTGATCGCCGGCGGCGACGCCGAGCTGTGGCGCATCGCGATGCTGTCGCTGCAGGTGAGCGGCATCGCGGTGGGGGTCGGGTCGGTGGCGGGCCTGCTGCTCGGTGCCTGGCTGGCCGTCGCGCGCTTCCCCGGCCACGGCGTGTTCGTCTGGGCGGTCAACACCCTGCTCGCGTTGCCGGCCGTCGTCGTGGGGCTGCTGGTCTACCTGCTGCTCTCGCGGGCGGGGCCGCTCGGGCCGTGGGGGCTGCTGTTCACGCCGACGGCCATGGTGGTGGCGCAGAGCGTGCTCGTCACGCCGTTGATCGCCGCGCTGTCGCGCCGGCTGGTCCTGGCGGCACTCGATGAAGGCGGCGACCAGCTGCGCTCGCTCGGCGCGGGGCCGCTCGCCTGCGCACTGCTGATGCTGGTGCACGAGCGGCTGGGCGTCGCGACGGTGCTGCTGACCGCGTTCGGCCGCGCGGTCGCGGAGGTCGGCGCGGTGATGATCGTCGGCGGCAACGTCGCCGGCGTCACGCGCGTGATGACCACCGCGATCGCGCTCGAGACCAGCAAGGGCGACCTCGCGCTGGCGCTCGGCCTGGGCCTGGTGCTGCTCGGCATCGTCGGCGTGGTCAACGGCGTGATCATGCTGCTGCAGTGGTGGGGCGCGCGCACGCGGGCGCTGCCTGCGGCGCCACCGTTGCGAGCGGAGCAGGCGCCGGTCGCCGGGCGCGACGCGCCGGTGGCCGCCCATGCCGCGTCCCAGCCGCTGATCGCGCTGCAACGGGTGAGCGTCGCGTTCGGCGACTTCACCGCATTGCGCGATGTCACGCTGACGCTCGCGCGCGGCGAACGCCTGGTGCTGGTCGGCGCCAACGGGTCGGGCAAGACCACGCTGCTGCGGCTGCTGCAGGGCCTGGTTCCGCATGCCGGCGTCGTGGCGCGCGCGCCGCTGCAGCCCGAGGGCCGGCTGCCGCGCGCCGCCATGCTGTTCCAGCAGCCCTTCCTGATGCGGCTGTCGGTGTTCCGCAACGTGTGGATCGGCCTGTGGCTGCGCGGCATCCCGCGCGCCGCGCGTGCGGCGCGCTGCCACGAGGCGCTCGCG
>NZ_JBFUCB010000016.1:0-26986 GCF_056405435.1 Rhizobacter sp. P1_G5
CAGCAAATGAAAGTGACTCGCCCGCCGGGGCGAGACCCGGCAGCAGCCTCACGCAGTGAAAGGAAGCCCCCGCAGGGAAGAGAAAGCCCTCGCGCAGCGAGTCCCCCACCGGGAAGAGGTCAGCCCCGCCCAACGAATGGCATCTGCGTCGCCATGACCGTCATGCTGAGCACATTCGCCTCCAGCGGCAAGCCCGCCATGTGCAGCAGCGCATTCGCCACATGCTGCACATCCATCCGCGGCTCCACCATCGTGCTGCCATTGGCTTGCGGCACGCCGCGCGTCATGCGCTCGGTCATGTCGGTGGCGGCATTGCCGATGTCGATCTGGCCAACCGCGATGTTGAACGGCCGGCCGTCCAGCGAGCTGGCCTTCGTCAGCCCGCTGATCGCATGCTTGGTGGCGGTGTAAGGCGCCGAGAACGGCCTCGGCGCATGCGCCGAGATCGAGCCGTTGTTGACGATGCGCCCACCCTGCGGCGTCTGYGCCTTCATCAGTCGGAACGCCTCCTGCGTGCACAGGAAGGCGCCCGTCRGGTTCACGTCGACCACCGCCTTCCACTGCTCGTAGCTCAACTCCTCGATCGGCATCGCCGGCGTGCCGGCACCGGCATTGTTGAACAACAGGTCGAGCCGGCCGAAGCGCTCGCGCGTAGCCGCGAACAATTCCTTCACCGACGCCGGATCCCCCACATCGGTGGGCACCGCCAGCGCATTCGCGGCCCGCTCGCCCGCCTGCGCCAGCGTCTGCTGCAGCGGCTCGGCGCGGCGGCCGGCCAGCACCACGCCCCAGCCCTCGCGCAGCAGCGCCAGCGCACACGCGCGGCCGATACCGGTTCCGGCACCGGTGACAAGAGCGATCTTCGACGGCGCGGCGGCTGCATTCATGGCGACGGACTCCCGGTGTCGGTGTCTGCCGACGGCAACTCGAAGCTGTCGGCAAAAGTGAAGAACAGCGATGCGTAGAAGGCGCTCAGGATCATCAGCCAGACCGGCAGCATCAGCACCTTGCCGACTTCCAGCTGGCCGAGCAGCGACGACACCAGGCTCACCAGGATGACGGCCGCCAGCGCCGTACCGAACCAGACGAGCATGTAGATGGCGAAGGCGCCGCGGTTGCGCCAGCACGCCACCAGGCTGAAGAACAGCGCCTTCGACGCGCTCATGCCGCCCCAGTGCACCAGGCCCGGCGCATGCCACCAGACCACGCTCAGCACCGAGCTCAACGCGAAGAGCACCAGCATGCCCAGCTGCAGGTGGCCGTCGGACAGGCGCGCGTCGAGCACCTCCGGCGGGGTGTTGGCGCTGTACAGCAACTGCTGCAGTTCGATCACCCGCGAGCCCGCGATGGCATAGGTCAGCAACCAGATCAGGAAGGCCGCCAGCGCATAGCCGGCATAGAGCCACAGCTGCGCGCGCCGCCGCGGCCCGTCGACGCGCAGCGGCGCGATGAACACCGTCGGCATCGGCGAGCGGCCGGCCAGCGTCAGGCGCGTGGCGATCATGAAGCCCAGCGACAGCAACGGGAACGCCCCGAGCAGCAGGAAGGGCCCGAGCAGCGGAATGAAGGCGAGCACGAAGCTCGCGAACAGCGACAGGCCGAGCAGGCCGGAGTAGGCGAGCGGCCGCGTCGCGAAGGCGGCCACGCCCTGGCGCACCCAGAGGGCGCCGCGGCTCGCGGGAACATGCTGGAATTTCATCGGTCAGCCATCGGTCAGCCCATCGCCGGATGCCAGGCGTTCTCGACGCGCTGGCGCAGCACGCGCTCGAAGTGAGTGGGGTCATGGGCCTTCAGCACCGACGCATCGCGCGGCAGGTGCAGGTCCCACAGGCGGGAGATCCAGAAGCGCAAGGCCGCGGCGCGCAGCAGCGCCGGCATCAGCCGCCGCTCGCTGGAGCCGAGCGGCCGCACCGCGTCGTAGGCCTCGACGAAGGCGAGCGCGCGGTCTTCGGCCAGGCGGCCGGTGTCGAGGTCGATGCACCAGTCGTTCAGGCACACGGCGATGTCGAACAGCAGCGCATCGACGCCGGCGAAGTAGAAATCGAAGAAGCCGGTCAGCGCGTGGCCCTCGAACATCACGTTGTCGCGGAACAGGTCGGCGTGGATCGGCCCGCGCGGCAGCGCCGCATAGGCCGGCGACGCCGCCACCTGCTGCTGGAATGCGAGTTCGGCCTCGATCAGCGCGCGCTGCGCATCGGCCAGGAAGGGCAGCACCACCGGCACCGTCTCGGCCCACCAGGCGAGGCCGCGCAGGTTGGGCTGCTGGCGCGGAAAGTCGGCGCCGGCCAGGTGCATCTGCGCCAGTGCGGCGCCCACGCTGCGGCAGTGCAGCTCGTCGGGTGCGAGCTGGTGGCCGCCGCGCAGGCGGTCGACCACCGCGGCAGGCTTGCCGTCGATCTGGTGCAGGATCTCGTCCGCGGCGTCGGCCTGCGGCTCGGGCACCGCGACGCCGTGGCGCGCCAGGTGCTTCATCAGGTGCAGGTAGAACGGCAGCTGCTCGAAGCTCAGGCGCTCGAACACCGTCAGCACGTAGCGGCCCTGCGTGGTGTCGGCGAAGTAGTTGGTGTTCTCGATGCCGGCCGCGATGCCCTTCAGCGCGGTCAGCTCGCCGATCTGCAGGCGGGCCACCAGCGCGGCGGCGGTGTCGAACGAAACCTCGGTGAAGACAGCCATCGGCCCGCTCAGAAGGCAAGGACCTGCCAGACCCGCTGGCCGGCGACGCCGCGCGAGCCGTTGGGCGCCTGCGGCACGCCCTTGGCGGCGTTGTCCGGCAGGATCTCGTACTCGCCCTTCAGCGGGGCCTTGGTCTTGACGACGATGCGCTTGACCTCGCCGCGCACGCGCAACTCTTCGATGCGCGAACCTTCGTCCTCGTGCACCAGGTGGTCGACCTGCGGTTCGCCGGTGTCGAAGTTCTCGACCGGGGCCGGAATCGGCTTCGGCGCCGGCACGGGCTCCGCATGGAGGGCGGGGGCGATCGACGACAACAAGGCCAGGCAGGCCAGCACGGGCAGCAGCTTCATGGGGGCATTGTAGGCAGCGCTGCCGCGCACGCCCCGCGCCGGGGTCAACCACCACTGGCCCCGTCCCCAGCTCAGTCGGGCCGCACCCGCAGGAAGGTCGCGAAGCGCGGCAGGCCGCTCTCATGAAACCCGCGGTAACGGTAGGTCACGGTCGCACCGATCGGCGGCGGCTGGCGGCGCTCGGCATCCTTCAGCCCGCTGCCGAGCCGGAAGCGCCGGCCGTCGGGCATCTCGACCAGCAGCGCCCCGAGCTGGCCGGCGTACTTGCCTTCGCCCGGCAGGTGGCCGACGACGCGCGCCTCGGCGTCGTCCTGCGGCTTCAGCTTCAGCAGCGCATCGCTGCGGTCGCGCAGGTAGAGCGAATCGCCGCGGTGCAGCACCAGGCCCTCGCCGTTGACCGAGACGACACGGCGCATCAGCTTCAACAGCTCGGCTTCATCCGCGGCCCGGCCGTGCACCACCGCCTCGATCCACGTCGTGCCGACCGTCTTGACCAGGCGCTCGATCAGCGGCAGGCGGTGGTCGAAATCGCCCGGCTCGTCGGGCAGATCGAACACCATGAAGCGCATCTCGCGCCACGCGGCGTCGTCCGGCACCTCGGCGGCGACCGTCGATGCCGCTGCGGTGAAGCGGCCGCGGCCGGCCCACAGCTCGCCATCCATCGCGCGCTGCGGCCAGCCCGACGTGAACCAGGCCGGCACGCGGATCGGGTGGCCGTTGCGCGTCAGCAGGCGCTTGCCATCCCAGTAGCCGCGCACGCCGTCGTATTTCTCGCTGACCCAGTGCAGCGCGGGCTGGAAGGCGCCACGTGCATACGGCTGGGCCAGCATCATCGAAGGCTTGCCGTGGCCGATCGCCGCGGCCTGCACGGCAGTGGCCAGCGGCACGCCGGCATGGAGCGCAGCGACCAGCACGGTCAGCGCGATGGGTGGGAGCATGAGGAGCCTTTGCCGTTTACTGATTCTCGTGCTCAGGCAATTCGCCAGCCGAGTGCACCCAACCCCGGATGGTCGATCCCGGGGTCCCTGCGATCTCTCTCGCGCGCTCCATTCCGAACCCCGCACGCAGGGCCGCATCTTCGCGCTCGGCGATGTCTTGATCGGCACGCCACGCCGCGTAAGGCATGCAGCCGCCAGGTACTGTCGACGGGATGGCATCCCGTGCTTGCGCTTTTTCGTCTTGAATCTTGCCAGCAAGTTCCGAGCTGTCGCGGGTCGATGGTGTCGAGGTCGATGGCTCTTCAATGTCGTTGCGAGGCGATTGTTGTGGACTCTGTCTCGAGATCATGCGTGCCGGCTCCCATCAAGGGGTTGTTCGATGTCCATCGCGCCGCCGCCGCGGCGACAGGATGCCAGCCTGAGTAACCGGCCTCCATGCCGAGTTCCATCGCATGCGCCATCCGCCACAATGGCCGGATGACCGACACATCCACCACTGACGCCGGCACGCTGCTGCTGGTCGACGGCTCCAGCTACCTCTACCGCGCCTACCATGCGCTGCCCGACCTGCGCAGCGCCGAAGGCTTCCCGACCGGCGCGCTGCACGGCATGGTGGCCATGCTCAAGCGCGCCCTGATCGACGTGAAGGCCGGGCACGCGGCCTGCGTGTTCGATGCCAAGGGCAAGACCTTCCGCGACGACTGGTACCCCGAGTACAAGGCCCAGCGCGCGCCGATGCCCGAGCCGCTGGTGCAGCAGATCGAGCCGATCCACGAGGTGGTGAAGCTGCTCGGCTGGCCGGTGCTGATGGTGCCCGGCGTCGAGGCCGACGACGTGATCGGCACGCTGGCGCGGGTGGCGGCCGAGCGCGGCCACCGCGTCGTGATCTCCACCGGCGACAAGGACCTGGCGCAGCTCGTCAACGAGCGCGTGTCGCTGATCAACACGATGAGCAGCGAGAAGCTCGACGTGCCGGGCGTGATGGCGAAGTTCGGCGTGCCGCCGGAGCGCATCGTCGATTACCTGACGCTGATGGGCGACACCGTCGACAACGTGCCCGGCGTCGAGAAGGTCGGCCCGAAGACGGCCGCGAAATGGATCGCAGAGTACGGCTCGCTGCAAGGCGTGATGGACGCGGCCGCGAGCATCAAGGGCGTCGCCGGCGAGAACCTGCGCAAGGCGCTCGACTGGCTGCCGACGGGCCGCAAGCTGGTGACGGTGCGCGACGACTGCGAACTGGCCGAGCACCTGGCCGGTTGGCCGGCGCTCGACGGGCTGGCGCTGAAGCCGACCGACAACGCCGCGCTGCTCGACTTCTACGGCCGCTACGGTTTCAAGAGCTGGAAGCGCGAGCTGGAAACGGCGGTGGCGGCACCGCCGCCCGCGCCGGTCAAGGCAGTAAAGCCGCCCAAGCCGCCGGCCGACAGCGCCACGGGCGACCTGTTCGGCGACGGCGCACCGGACGAGCCCGCTGCCACGGCCACGGACGAGCCGCCCTCCGACGGCCGCTACGACACCATCACCAGCTTCGAGGCGCTCGACGCCTGGATCGCGCGCCTGAAGGCCGCGCCGCTCGCAGCGTTCGACACCGAGACCGATTCGCTCGACCCGATGCGCGCGCAGCTGGTCGGCGTCTCGTTCGCGGTGCAGCCGGGCGAGGCGGCCTACGTGCCGCTGCGCCACGACTACGCCGACGCACCGGCGCAGCTGCCGATCGACGAGGTACTGGCGCGCCTGAAGCCGTGGCTCGAAGACGCCGCCGCGCCGAAGCTCGGCCAGAACATCAAGTACGACCTCCACGTGCTGCAGAACGCCGGCATCCTCGCGCGCGGCTTCGTCCACGACACGCTGCTGCAGAGCTACGTGCTGGAGGCGCACCGCCCGCACAGCCTGGAAAGCCTGGCCGAGCGCCACCTGGGCCGCAAGGGGCTCAGCTACGAAGACCTGTGCGGCAAGGGCGCGCACCAGATCCCGTTCGCGCAGGTCGACGTGGCGCGCGCGGCGCGCTATTCCGGCGAGGACAGCGAGATGACGCTGCAGGTGCACCAGGCGCTGTGGCCGCAGATCCAGGCCGAGCCGGGGCTGCTGCGCGTCTACCAGCAGATCGAGATGCCGACGGCGATCGCGCTGCAGCAGATCGAGCGCAACGGCGTGCTGATCGATGCGCTGGTGCTGTCGGCGCAGAGCCAGCAGCTGGGCGAGCGCATGGTGGCGCTGGAGCAGGAGGCGCACGAGCTCGCCGGCCAGCCGTTCAACATGGGCTCGCCGAAGCAGATCGGCGAGATCCTGTTCACCAAGCTCGGGCTGCCGGTGATCAAGAAGACCGCGAGCGGCGCACCGAGCACCGACGAAGAGGTGCTGGACAAGCTGGCCGAGGACTACCCGCTGCCGGCCAAGCTGCTGGAGCACCGCAGCCTGGCGAAGCTGAAAGGCACCTACACCGACAAGCTGCCGCTGATGGTGAACCCCGAGACGCACCGCGTGCACACGAACTATGCGCAGGCGGTGGCGGTGACGGGGCGGCTCGCGAGCACCGACCCGAACCTGCAGAACATCCCGATCCGCACGCCCGAAGGCCGGCGCGTGCGCGAGGCCTTCATCGCGCCGCCGGGGCACGTGATCCTGAGCGCCGACTACTCGCAGATCGAGCTGCGCATCATGGCCGACATCAGCGGCGACGAAAGCCTGCTGAAGGCCTTCGCCGAGGGCATGGACGTGCACCGCGCGACCGCGGCCGAGGTGTTCGCGATCGAGCCGGCGGCGGTCACGAGCGAGCAGCGGCGCTACGCGAAGACGATCAACTTCGGGCTGATCTACGGCATGGGGGCGTTCGGGCTGGCGTCGAGCCTGGGCATCGAGCGCAGCGCGGCGACGAACTACATCGAGCGGTATTTCGCGCGCTACCCGAGCGTGAAGCGCTACATGGACGAGACGCGGGCGTCGGCCAAGGACAAGGGCTATGTCGAGACGCTGTTCGGCCGCCGCATCTACCTGCCCGAGATCAACGGCGGCAGCGGCCCGCGGCGCGCCGGTGCCGAGCGGCAGGCGATCAATGCGCCGATGCAGGGCACGGCGGCCGACCTGATCAAGCTCGCGATGGTGGCGGTGCAGAACGTGCTGCTGGCCGAGCAGCGCGCGACGAAGCTCGTGATGCAGGTGCACGACGAACTGGTGCTCGAGGTGCCGGAAGCCGAGCTCGAGTGGGTGAAGGCCGAGGTGCCGAGGCTGATGGCCGGCGTCGCGAAGCTGAAGGTGCCGCTGGTGGCGGAGGTGGGGATCGGGCGGAACTGGGACCAGGCGCATTGATGAAAAAGGGGCCGCAGGCATCACGCCCGCGGCCCCTTCCCTCTTCTGGCCAGCACCGGCCACCTCCGTGGCCGTTCCTCCCTGATCAGCCGAATCAGCCGAGTTCGGGCAGTCCCGTCAGGTAACCGACGGCCGCGCCGAACTTGTCCTTGTAGTTCGCCTTCACCACCGGGTCCAGGCCCGTCTTGAGCGCGGCCGGCATGCCGCCGACGAATTCGCCGGGGTGCTGGAAGTTGCTCATGATGTAGGTCCAGCCATTGATGTCGTCGACCGCGTGCAGGCCGGTCGATTCGCCGCCTGCCGGCACCGACAGCAGCCGCGACAGCTTCTTCGTGTCGACGTTGTAGGCCCACAGGAAGTTGTTCGCGTGCGTGCTGCTGTCCTCGCCGATGAACAGCGTGCGCATCTTCTCGGAGAACTTGATGTTGTCCGGGTTGCCGATCTTGTCCGGGTTCGACGTGTTGCCCAGGCGGTCGACCGCGATGTCCTCGCCGACCAGCAGCGCCTTGGTCTGCACCGGCACCCACTCGCTGTCGATCGCGGCGCCCGAGGTGTCCTTCTGGCCGCCGGCCAGCGTGTGCGCCAGGATGCCGCCGGCCACCAGCTTCTTGTCCAGGCTCACGCCCATCTCTTCGCGCCRGGCGGCGTCGCCCTTCACCATCGAGGCCTGGATGTTCTGCAGCGCCGAGTAGCCGATCTTGTCCTTCGCGTTGACGGTCGTGCCTTCCATCTTCGTGAAGACCATGCTCGCGCCGACCAGGTTGGCGTAGCGGTGCGTCTCCAGGAAGGCCGCGGCCTTCTCCATCCCCGGCACCAGCTTGACCCAGTTGGCCTTGCCGTCGCAGAAGATCTTGGTGTACGTGGCGTCCAGCGGATCGGTCTTGCTGACGGCCATGATGTCCTTGGCCTTCAGCGTATTGGCCAGAACCTCGATCTCGGCGCTGGTGGCATGGCCGAGCTTGACCCAGGTCAGCGCCGCGCCGGCGGCAGCCGGGTCGATCGAGAAGCCGGCGCCGACCTTGGCGACGTAGAGCGTGCCGGCCGACAGGTCTTTCGCCTTGTCGGCGACGAACATGAAGAAGCCGCCGTTCGTGTAGTCGTCACCCATGATCGCGGTGCGCTGGTCCGGCATCACCTGGATCAGCTCGTGCGAGATGCGGCCCAGGCAGAAGTGCTTCTTGATCGTGCCGGTGCCGTCGGGGTTGACCGTCACTTCCGGCAGGTGGCCGTAGTGGTACGGGTTGGCCTTGGTCTCGTCGCCGAAGGTGTTCTTGCTGTAGGCCTTGAACTGCGTGTTGGTGTCGATGAAGGCCGCATCCGGCTCGTACTCCTCGCTCGACAGGTGCGTGCCCCACGGCGACAGGCTGGCGCCGCAGGTGATCCACAGACCGTGTGCCGGCGAGGTGTCGACGTTGTGGTACTTCACCAGGCTCAGCTTGCCGGTGGCCTGGTCCTGGTCGAGCGTCAGCACCGCGATCGGCGAGGGCAGCGTGCCGTACGTGTCGGCGCCGGCCTGGTTGCGCGTCATGTACTCGAACTGCACGACGGCGAACACCGCCTTGCCCTTCAGGCCGGCGACGGTCGGGTTCGGCACGGTCAGCAGCGAGCTGCCGTCCGGCGAATCGGAAAAGAACTGGCGCTCCTTGCCGACCATCGAGGTATCCCGGATCGGCTGGCCGGCCATGTCGACGTAGCCGCCGGCGAGGATGGTGCTGCCCTTGCCGTCCGGCACCATTTCACCGGTGATGAAGAAGGGCTCGTACTTCAGCGCGAAGGTCTGGGTCGTGCCGTCGCTGTAGTTGGCGATCAGCTTGGAGCCGACGGACGTCGCTCCCATCGCGGCCAGTTCGGCAGCGGTGGGAGCGGCCACGTCGGCGGCAGCGGGCGCGGCCATCGCGGTGAACTCGACCGAGGTCACGGTGGCGGCCGGTGCGGCCGGCGCCGGACCATCGTCACCACCGCCGCAGGCGGCCAGCAGGCCGGCGAATGCGGTGGAACTCGTCATCGGCAGCAGCGGGGCCCCGGACAACAGCTTCAGGAGACGGCGACGCGCGTCGACGGTTGGGTGGCTCATCAGGCTTCCTTGGAGAGTGAGGGAGAAGGCACGTCACCGCGCGTGGCGGGTCGTGTCGAGGTGTGTCTTGGCGTGCGGCAGGTTAAGCAGGCACCATGAAAGCGGCGTGACAAGCGCATGACGGCACCATGACGCCTCGAAACACCTTGCGCGGCAGCCCGGCAGGCCCGTGGCGCGCTTGCGTTCATACTGTCGCCCGACCACCAAACCTCGGAGAAGCTTCGGCATGAGCAAGATCCACTTCATCGGCGGCGAAAAGGGCGGCGTCGGCAAGTCGCTGATGGCACGGGTGCTGGCCCAGTACCTGATCGACCGCCAGATGCCCTTCATCGGCTTCGACACCGACCGCTCGCACGGTGCGCTGATGCGCTTCTATGCCGGCTACGCGTCGCCGGTGCTGGTGGACCGCTACGAGGCGCTCGACGCGATCGTCGAGGCCGCGGTGGACCAGCCCGACCGCCGCGTGCTGGTCGACCTGGCCGCGCAGACACACGACCCGCTGGTGCGCTGGATGGACGAGTCGGGCGTGCTGAACCTGCTGGACGAGACGAACTCTCAGGTCCACTACTGGCACGTGATGGACGCCGGCAAGGACTCGGTCGACCTGCTGAAGAAGCTGCTCGACCGCTTCGGCCCGAGCTTCAAGTACGTGCTGGTGCGCAACCACATCCGCGGCAGCGACTTCTCGGTGCTGGAGCAATCGGGCGAGCAGGCCCGCGCGCTGTCGTTCGGCGCCAAGGTGGTGACGATGCGCAAGCTGCACGACACCGTGATCCAGAAGATCGACGCGGCGAGCATCAGCTTCTGGAATGCCCGCGAAGGCGACAACGACGCGACGCTGGGGTTGATGGACCGCCAGCGCCTGAAGATGTGGATGCGCGACGTCTACCGCGAAGTGGACGACGTGGAGGTGTGACGTAGCCCCCGGGGGCTACTTCGTGCCCTTGGTCGCCGCCTGGGCGATCTTGAAGAAGATGTCGGTGTTGTCCATCACGCCGCTGAACAGCGAGGCCCCGCGGCCGAGGGCCGACAGCGGGACGTCGGTGGCGGTGTGCACCGCCTGGTCGCCCGGCACCTGGCCGGTCACCAGGAAGCCCGCCCCCTGGTTGCGCACGCTCGGGTTCGCCGGGTAGCCGCTCTGCGGCGCCTGGCCGACGAAGGGCTGCTGCGAATCCTGCGTCGGCGTCGCGTTGGCGAGCCAGCTCTCGTAGCGGTCGGCGTTGGCGCCGTAGCCGATCAGCATCTTGTAGTCCACGTCGGTGCTCTGCGGGTAGCCGTCGGCGGCGATCGTGTACTTCGGGAACTTCGCGGCCTGGTAGACGCCGACCACCGGGTCGCGCAGCGTCGCGGCGCTCGGCGCGCTCGCGCCCTCGGCCGGCGCGGCGGCGGCGCGGATCGCGGCCACCGGCTTGGTCGACGCGCCGATGATCGCGGCGCCCGAGCACTCATGGTCGGCCGTCACGATGACCAGCGTGTCGGGGTGCTTCGCGGCGAAGTCCTTCGCCACCTGCACCGCGCGGTCGAACTCGATCACCTCCAACAGCCAGCGGTCGGTGTCCATCAGGTGCGCCTGCTTGTCGATCGACGCGCCCTCGATCAGCGCGACGAAGCCGTWCTTCTGGCGCGACAGCACCTGCAGCGCGGTCTCGGCCATCTCGTCGAGCATCGGCTGGTCGGGGAAGCCGTAGTCGTCGACGATGGTCGAGACGCCGCGGCGCTTGTTGATCTTGTCGAACGCGACGTTCATGTTCGAGTACGAGAACAGCCCGAGCAGCTTGTCGGCACCGGCCGCCGCAACCAGCCCGGCGCGGTCGGGCGCATAGGCGAAACCGGCGCCCTGGAAGTCGGCGATCAGGTCGCGCGCCGGGTCCTTCGCGCCCAGCGCCGCGCCCCAGCCGGCCACCAGGTCCGGCGGCAGCACGTAGTCGGACTTCGCGTCGCGCTGCGAGCCGTTGACGGCCTRGCCGTTGCGCGAGCCGTCGGCCTTCAGCGCATCGCCGTTCGGCAGGAACCACTTGCGCCCGCCACCCATCAGCACCGACAGGCCGGTCAGCCCGCGGTCGTCCAGGAACTGGTCGACGATGCCGGTGCCGTTGCCGCGGTTCGAGGTGTGCACCGCGTTGGCGGCCGGCGTCGCGTCGAACACGTCGGCCGTCGTCACGATGCCCAGTGCCTTGCCCTGGGTGCGGTGCAGGTACTCCGACAGGTACTCGACGCGCGGGTTGTCGAACGCGTCGGCGGTGTCGTCCGGGAACACGCCTTCCTGGTTGTTCGCAGCCTTGTTGCCGGTCACGTAGTTCGACATGCCGGGCGAAGAATCGGTGACGATCGCATCGAGCGACGAGGTCATCACCATGCCGGTGTTCGGGAAGGTGTCCATCGCGAGCGCCGCATGCGCCTTGCCCTGCGCATAGCCCTTGGCCATGATGCGCGCCGCGGTGCGGTGGGCCGCGCCCATGCCGTCGCCGAGCAGGATGATGATGTTCTTCGCCTTGCGGCCCGCGCCGGCCAGCGCAACCACTTCGAAGTTGCCGGTGGCGCTGACGCGCTGGCCGTCGCTCTGCGTCGCGTTGACGGTCAGCTTGTGGATGCCGGGCTTCGCGTTGGAGTAGGCGCGCTGCGAGACGACGGCGGCGTTGGTGCCGGCCGGCAGGCTCAAACCGGTCGTCACGACGCTGGTGACGGCCGAGGCCGGCTTCAGCACCACGCCGTCGACCGCGAACTCGAACGAGGCGAGCGTGGTGCCGGCGTCCAGCCGCACGGTGGCCTGCAGGTCGAAGCGCTGGCCGGGCAGGAAGCGCGCGATCACCGGCGGGTTCGGGTCGTTCGACGTGAACAGCTCGCTCGGCGGCACGAGGCGCGTGACGCTCGGCGCGGCCTGGGCGGAGGCAGCGGCGAGCAGGAGGGCGGCAACAGCAAGGCGGGTCATTTCGGGGACTCCAGGAGAACGGATGCGGATTCGGGGTCGAGCACGAGGCGCACGAACGAGCTGCGGCCGTCGGCCTCGCGCTGCGCGCCGACCTGCAGCGTGCCGGTGAGCGAGACGAGGCCCGGGCGGTACGAGATCGTCCGCGCAGCGAGCGGRCCGGCGAGGTGCAGGTAGAGCGTCGAGGCGGGCAGGTCGTCGGCGAAGCTCTCGTCCTCGTCGCCGAGCGAGACCGGCAGCGGGGTCAGCAACGCGATGCCCGGTGCGGCGGACGACGCCTCCTGGTGCGCAAGGTAGCCGGTGATGCGCACCGGCTGGCCGTCCAGCGACAGCAGGCGCGCGCTCGGCACGAGGCCGCGCGGACCGACCGGCAGCTGGAAGAACTCGCGGAACTTCAGATCGGCGGCCTGCGGCCCGGCCTCGGCCGCGACAGAACCCAGCAGCGTGGCCGCACACAGCAGCCACGCCTTCCAACAACGACGCATGGGTCTCCCTCCACGACTCCCCGAGCTGCCTGATGATCGCGGGGCGCCATGACAGGCGCGTGACGCCGGCTCAGTAGGTCACCAGCACGACCTCGTCGACGAAGGCGGTGTTGTCGCCCGTGGTGTTCTGGCCCGCGAAACGCAGCGTGTGCGCGCCGGCACCGAGCGCGATCGGCGGGGTCGTGAACGACTCGAACTGCGTCGATCCCGGGGTGAAGCTGCCCAGCAGGTTGCCGTCGAGCCAGACGCCGAGGGTCTGCACGCCGCCGAAGCTCCAACCCCGCCGCGCCGCCTTGAAACGCACCGCATACCGCCCCGCCGACAGGTCGGGCAGGCCCTGGCTCATCGCCCCGCCGCTTTGCACGAAGGCCGTCTGCAGGCCCTCCGGCGCGGCCACCGCGCCGAACGCGCCGCCGTTCTTCTGCAGGCCCGAGCCGCTGGTGCCGCTCTCCGGCGAGAAGGTCCAGCCCGCGTTCGCCGCGCCGTACTGCACGCCGTTGCCCGCCGCCACCGCCGGCGACTCGAAGCCCGGGTTCTGCGGCAGGTGGCCCACCCAGCAGCGCTTGGCCACCCCGAAGATCGGATCGCCGAAGGTCGCGTTGTCGCAGGCCACCGGGCCGCTGCGCGTCAGGAAGCGGTACGACGACTGCGCGCCATAGGCCACGGTCCGGGTGCGGTCGAAGCTGCAGCCCTGGCCTTCCAGCGCGCACGGCGTCCAGATGCCGATCGCCGGCGGCCGCTCGGTGTCGCTCAGCTCGCAGTGCTTCACGACGTTCGGCGCCGGGTCACCGAAGGTCGCGTTGTTGCAGGCCACGCTGCCGTTGAAGCTGCCGTAGACGAAGCTGCTGCCGCTGCCGTAGCGCACGCCGCGCACGCCCTCGAAGACGCACTGCCCGGCCTCGGCCGCGCAGCTCGCCCAGGCAGCACCCGTGCCTGCCGTGCGGAAGGTGCGCACACCCGGCTGGACGCCGCGGAAGTAGATGTAGCGGCTGTCCTGGTCGGCACTCGCGATGCCGGCTGCGCCGCTGAAGGCGCTGCCGTTCCACACCTCCACGCCGTCGATGCTGACGCGCCGGTCGATGCCGAAGCGCGGGATGCCGATCACGCCGACCGACCCGGTGTGCGAGCTGCTGTCCACCGTCATCGTGAAGCTGCCGTCGCTGCCGCGGTCCCAGCTGTTCCTGACGCGCTTGCTGCCGTCGAACGTCAGCTGGCCCTCGACGTGCGTGAGGTCGCCGGGGTGCGGGATCACGCCGTACTGCTGCCCCTTCACCGTCGTCGGGCTGATGCCCAGCGTGTAGAAGGTCAGCGCCGAGGTCGGCCCGGACGACCAGCCATGGGCGTGGCTGACGAACCACGGCGCATAGCCGCCGCTGCCGCCGTCCGCGCCGAAGCCCTCCCAGAAAGTGCCGGTGCCACGCGTCGGGTGGTTGAGCATGAAGCCCCACTGGCGACGCATCAGGGCCAGCGCATCGGCATCGCGCGAGGCCGCCGACATCGCCATCAGCTGCATCGAGCCGGCGAAACCGGAGATGTTGCCGCCCCACTCCGGCGTCAGCGCGCCCAGCGTGCCGAGGTTGGCGTTCAGGTAGCGGGCGACGGCCGCCGGCTTGTCGGCGCTGTCGGTCACCCCGTACCAGACCGCGAGCGAGTTGCCGTCCTGCGGCAGCAGCGTGCTGTCCGGGTTGTCGCGGTAGGCGCCGGCCGCGGCGTCCCACAGCGTGGCGTTGATGCGCGACTTCAGCGTCGCGGCCGCAGTCGCGTAAGCGGTGGCCGTCGCGCCCTCGCCCACCGCGGTTGCCAGCGTGGCGCCGGTGACGAGTGCGCGGTACAGCATTGCATTCGCCGCGATGTTCTCGCCGCCCTGCCCGCCCCGTGCCCAGTCGTTGGTGCCGGTCACGTGCAGCAGCCCGTGCGCGCCGTTCACCTTGGCCTGGATGAAGGCCATGCCCTGCTTGTAGCGCGGCCAGATCGAGCGCAGCCAGTCGGTGTCGCCGCTGTAGAGGTGGTAGGTCTCGGTGCCGATCAGCGTCCACAGGTGGTAGGTGTCGGAGCTGTACAGGTCGAAGGGCGGACCGGAGTACGGCAGCTCGCCGCTCGCCTTCTGGCTGTCGTACAGGCGCTGCAGCGCGTTCTTCACCGACAGCGTGTCGGCGGTCGACACATAGCCCACCGCGGCCGAGATGCCGAGGTCGCCCGACCACACCGTGCGGTCGCGCTTGGCGGCATCGGTCAGCACCGAGGTGCCGCCGCTGACCACGGCGGTGTTGTCCCAGCCCGTGGCGAGCAGCTTGCGGCCCTGGTCGGGCGCGATCGTGTTGGTCTGCACCGTGTAGGCGCCGGCATACCAGAGCTTGTTCAGCAGGTCGTCGTTGCTGTAGAAGTAGTTCGGGTAGGCGCTCGGGTCGCTCATCAACGGCGCCGGCGTGAAGCGCAGCCGGATGTTGGCGAGGTGCACCCAGCCGTCGGAGTTCATGAACAGCGTCAGGTAGCGGAAGCCGCCGCGCAGGCTCGCCGCCGGCATCGTGTAGGTCGTGCCGGTCGTGCTGTTGACGCTCGCGTAGATGGCGCCGTCGGTCGAGCTGCTCGCGCCCGCGTTCAGGCCGGCGTTGGAGCCGTCGCTGACGGGGCCGACGTACTCGCTCGACTCGGTGAAGGCGAGGCCGACCGATTCGGCGTTGCTGCCGGCGGCCGGGAAGTCCAGCGAGACGAAGCCGCCGACCTCCTTGCCGAAATCCAGCACCACGTAGCTGCCGCGGCCCGACATCATCGCGGTGTTGCCGGTCAGCAGGTTGTTGGGGTTCTGCACCGTGCCGACGGTCTTGAAGACCACGACCGGGGCCAGGGTGCGCGACGACGGGGACAGCATGTACTGGCTCCACGGTGTGGCGGCAGCCGCCGCGGCGGCCTTCTCCGGCCTGCCGGCCGATGCGGTCGCGGCGGATGGCGCCGAGACCGTGCCGCCGGCGTCGCCGCTGCCGCCGCAGGCGCCGAGCAAGGCGCCCGCTGCCGTCGTCCACGCGACGATGAAGAATCTCACTGCGTTGCGTCCCTGCATGGTCTTTGCCTCCTGGTGTGGGGCGGGACTCTACGGAGTGTGAAAGCGCCCATCAAACGACGAATGCTGATCGCCGGGATAAGAGACGCTTATGCGGGCGCCCGGCGCTGCGGGAGTTTGCAAGCGCTGTCAGGGCCGGCGCCCTGACGGAATCGCGGGAAGAACCTGAGTGATGGGACAACCGCCGGCCCGATCGGCCGGCGGCCGCCTCGGGGTTCACCATGAGCCTGCGTTTTCAGTTCACCGGCGTCAGCTTCGCGACCGACAAGGCCAGCCACTTCATGCCGTGCCGCCCGAAGTTGATCTGCGCCCGCGCATCGTCGCCGGCGCCTTCCAGCGTGACGATCACGCCCTCGCCGAACTTGTTGTGGAACACGCCCTGCCCGGTGCGCAGCCCGTGGCTGGACGTGGTCTTCGGCCCGCCCGGCTGCGCCACCGACTGCGGCCGCGGCTCGACCCGCCCGGCGCCGACGATCGAGTTCAGCCCCGAACCCCGGGCCCACGCCGCCTGGTACTCGCGCGCAAAGCCCGAGCCGAAGCCCTGGTTGCGCGGCGTGATCCACTTCAGCGCCGCCTCGGGCAGCTCGTCGAAGAAGCGGCTCTTGACGTTGTAGCGCGTCTGCCCGTGCAGCATGCGCGTCTGGCTGAAGCTCAGGTACAGCCGCTTGCGCGCCCGCGTGATCGCGACGTACATCAGGCGCCGCTCTTCCTCGAGCCCGTCGATGTCGGACACGCTGTTCTCGTGCGGGAACAGCCCCTCCTCCAGCCCGGTGATGAAGACCGCGTCGAACTCCAGCCCCTTGGCCGAGTGCACCGTCATCAGCTGCAGCGCGTCCTGCCCGGCCTGCGCCTGGTTGTCGCCGGCCTCCAGCGACGCATGCGTCAGGAAGGCCGCGAGCGGCGACATGATCTCGCCGGTCTCGGCATCGGGCGTCTGCTCGAGTGCCGCGATCGTCTCGGCGCCGCCATGCTCGTCCACCGGCAGCGCCACCGCGTTCTTGCCGAAGCCCTCCTGCGTGACGAAGGCCTCGGCCGCGTTGACCAGTTCGTCGAGGTTCTCGAGCCGGTCCTTGCCTTCCTTGTCGGTCTTGTAGAAGTCGACCAGGCCCGAGGCATGCAGCATGTGCTCGATGATCTCGCGCAGCGTCTGCCCGCGCGTCGCCTCGCGCATCGCGTCGACCAGCGCGGTGAAGGCCTGCAGGTTGCCGCCCGCCTTGCCGCTCAGCGCGCCGACGCTCTGGTACAGGCTGCGCCCGCTCTGGCGCGCCGCATCCTGCAGCTGCTCGATCGAGCGCGCGCCGATGCCGCGCGTCGGGAAGTTGACGACGCGCAGGAAGCTGGTGTCGTCGTTCGAGTTCTCGATCAGCCGCAGGTAGCTCAGCGCGTGCTTGACCTCGGCGCGCTCGAAGAAGCGCAGGCCCCCGTACACCTTGTACGGGATCGCGGCATTGAAGAGCGCGCTCTCGATGACCCGGCTCTGCGCGTTGCTGCGGTACAGGATCGCGATGTCGCGGCGCGCGATGCCGTCGCGGTGCAGCTGGCGCGCCTCGTCGACGAACCACTGCGCCTCGGCGAAATCGCTGGTGGCCTCGTAGACGCGCACCGGCTCGCCCGGGCCGGCCTCGGTGCGCAGGTTCTTGCCGAGCCGCCGCGAGTTGCGCGAGATCAGCTCGTTGGCCGCATCGAGGATGTTGCCGAACGAGCGGTAGTTGCGCTCCAGTTTGATCACCTGCTCGACGTGGAACTCGCGCTCGAAATCGGCCATGTTGCCGACCTGCGCGCCGCGGAACGCGTAGATGCTCTGGTCGTCGTCGCCGACCGCCAGCACCGCGGCGTGCGGGCCGGCGAACATCTTCAGCCAGGCGTACTGCAGCTTGTTGGTGTCCTGGAACTCGTCGACCAGGATGTGGCGGAAGCGCCGCTGGTAGTGCTCGCGCAGCGCGGCGTTGTCGCGCATCAGTTCGTAGGTGCGCAGCATCAGCTCGGCGAAATCGACCACGCCCTCGCGCTGGCACTGCGCCTCGTAGGCCTCGTACACGCGCACCAGCGTGCGCTCCTGCTCGTCGCGCTGCTCCACGTCCTTCGGGCGGCGCCCTTCTTCCTTGGCACCGGCGATGAACCAGGTGACCTGCTTCGGAACGAAGCGCTCCTCGTCGAGGTTCATCGCCTTGATGACCCGCTTGACGGCCGACAGCTGGTCGGCCGAGTCGAGGATCTGGAAGCCCTGCGGCAGCGCGGCGAGCTTCCAGTGCGCGCGCAGGAAGCGGTTGCACAGCCCGTGGAAGGTGCCGATCCACATGCCGCGCACCGGCACCGGCAGCATCGCGCCGAGCCGCGTCAGCATCTCCTTCGCGGCCTTGTTGGTGAAGGTCACCGCCATCACGCCGCCGGGCGTGAGCTGGCCGGTCTGGATCAGCCAGGCGATGCGCGTGGTCAGCACGCGCGTCTTGCCCGAGCCGGCCCCGGCCAGGATCAGCGCCGGGCGGGCCGGCAGCGTCACCGCGGCGAGCTGCTCGGGGTTCAGGTTGTCGAGGAGGCGGCCGTCGGCACCGGGGTCGCGCTGTGGAGAGAGGTGCTCGCTGGAGCCATCGTCATGCATCCGTCGATTGTAGGGATGGACGCTGCCGGCGCGCCTTCCTACGATGCAGCGATGGATTCGGGCTTCGCCACGCCACGCGGCACGCAGCGCCTGCCGTGGGTCGACACCGCGAAGGCGGTGGGCATCGTGCTGATGTTCTACGGGCACGTGGTGCAGAGCCGTGCCGGCGACAACGCGTCCGCCGTCGATCAGTTGCGGCTGATCTACGCCTTCCACATGCCGCTGTTCTTCGTGCTGGCCGGGCTGTTCTTCCACCCGGTGGCCGCGCTGCTGCCGCGCCTGCGCACGCTGGCCCGGCTGCGCCTGGTGCCGGTGCTGTTCTTCGGGCTGCTGCTGCTGCCGCTGTGGTCGCTCAGCGCGGTGAAGCACCACTTCGCGTGGTGGTACTACGCGCAGCCGCTGGGCGCCGCCTACCTGCGCGGCATGCCGGAGCTGAACTGGGTGACCTGGTTCCTCGTCTGCATGTTCGTCTGCGAGGCGATGGCGCTGGTGGTGCTGCCGCGGCTACGGCATGTGGCGGCGCGGCTGGCGTTCGCCGCCGCCTGCATCGCCGGCGGCGTGTTCCTGTGCAACCACGGCGACGCGCTGGGCGGCTGGGTCGCACAGGTCAGCCGCATCTGGTTCGTGCGCGAGGCGATCGTCGCGCTCGGCTTCTACACGATCGGGCAGGTGCTGCGGCCCTTCCTGCAGCAGCTCGCCACGCACCGCGGCATGGTCTTGCTGGTGACGCTCGCCTGCACCAGTGCGCTGCTCGCGACCTACCGGCTGAACCACCCGCACGATGCGCAGGCGGTGATGATGGCGGCGGCGCAGCATGGCGACGCGCTCGGCTTCGCGTTCAGCGCGCTGGCCGGCACGCTGGCGGTGACCGGCCTCGCGATGCTGCTGCCGGCCACGCGGGTGGCGGCCTGGATCGGCCGCAACAGCCTGCCGCTGATGGGCCTGAACGGCGTGTTCTTCCACTTCTTCAACCCGAAGCTGGCCGAGGCCATCGCGCTGGCTGACACGCTGCCGGCCGTCACGGCGTATGCAGCGGCGATCAGCGCGGTGTCGCTGCTCGCGTGCGTGCCCCTGGTCGCGCTGCTGAACCGGTTCGCGCCGCAGTTCATCGGCAAGGCACGCCATCCGACAGCCGGGCAGCCAGAAACAGGGCCGGCCGAGGGGGCAAGCCCCGCCGCGTAGAATTCGTCACCGGGCCCAAATTTTGGCGCCCGGTTTTTCGTTTCGGCGCCCTCGCATTGCTTCGAGGCCTTCTGCCGGGCGGCCGGGTTCCAAGTCAAGCGCTCTTCCCCACCCTTTGGAGCCTGACCATGGAAATCTTCGACTACGACAACGTCCTGCTGCTGCCGCGCAAGTGCCGCGTGGAGAGCCGCGCCGAATGCGACGCCTCGACCGAGCTCGGCGGCCGCAGCTTCAAGCTGCCGGTGGTGCCGGCCAACATGAAGACGGTGGTCGACGAGCCGATCACGCAGTGGCTGGCCGCCAACGGCTACTTCTACGTGATGCACCGCTTCGACCTGGACAACGTCGCGTACGCGAAGCGCATGCGCGAGCGCGGCCTGTTCGTCTCGATCAGCTCGGGCGTGAAGGCCGACGACTACGCCGTGATCGACCGCCTCGCGGCCGAGGGCGTCGGCGCCGACTACATCACGATCGACATCGCGCACGGCCACGCCGAGAGCGTGCGCAAGATGATCGATCACATCCGCCAGCGCCTGCCGAAGACCTTCATCATCGCCGGCAACGTCGGCACGCCCGAGGCGGTGATCGACCTGGAGAACTGGGGCGCCGACGCGACCAAGGTCGGCATCGGCCCGGGCAAGGTCTGCATCACGCGGCTGAAGACCGGCTTCGGCACCGGCGGCTGGCAGCTGAGCGCGCTGAAGTGGTGTGCCCGTGTCGCGACCAAGCCGATCATTGCCGACGGCGGCATCCGCGACCACGGCGACATCGCGAAGAGCGTGCGCTTCGGCGCCGCGATGGTGATGATCGGCTCGCTGTTCGCCGGCCATGAGGAATCGCCCGGCAAGACGGTCGAGGCCGACGGCAAGGTCTTCAAGGAGTACTACGGCTCGGCCAGCGACTTCAACAAGGGCGAGTACAAGCACGTCGAGGGCAAGCGCATCCTCGAGCCGGTGAAGGGCAAGCTGGCCGACACGCTGCGCGAGATGCGCGAGGACGTGCAGAGCTCGATCAGCTACGCCGGCGGCACGCGGCTGGCCGACATCCGCAAGGTGAACTACGTGATCCTGGGTGGGGACAACGCGGGAGAACACCTTTTGATGTAGCGGCATCGCCGGCGTGTGTCAGGGCCGACACGCGGCGACACCCGCCCCCACGAAGACGCAACCTGCGCGCAACACGGTTTCGCTTGAATCGACCGGTGCGGCAGCGCCGCGCCCGCACCTGCGGGCGGACGCCGCCGTCCCCTCGATCCAAAGGAAAACCTGTGAAGCTGAGATTGTTCGCGCCCCTGCTCGCGGCCGTGGCGGCCGCGCCCCTCCTGTTGACCGGCTGCGGCGGCAGCAGCGACGACGGCCCGGGCTACGTCCGCCTCGTCAATGCCACCTCCACCTACGCGTCGCTGGACCTGTACGACAACGACACGAAGGCCAACGCGGCGGTGGCGACCAACACCGTCGGCGACTACACGACGATCGGCTCGGGCTCCTACACCTTCTACCTGAAGCCCGCCGGCTCGAGCACCGCGGTGGCATCCGCCGTGCAATCGGTCAGCGACGGCGTGCACAACACGCTGGTCGCCTACAACACGTCGGGCAGCCTGCGCACCCGCTACCTGAGCGACAACGAGGCGGCACCGACCTCGGGCACCGCGAAGTTCCGCGTCTTCAACACCTCGTACGAGGCCGGCAATGTCGACGTGTACGTCACCGCGCCGACCGACACGCTGACCAACGCCACCCCGAACGCGCCGACCATCGGCGGGGAACGCTTCTCGACCTACGGCGAGATCACCGCCGGCACCTACCGGATCCGCGTCACCGCCGCCGGCGACGAGACCGACGTGCGGCTCGACATCCCGTCGGTCACGCTGACCGACCAGCAGATCCTGACGCTCGTGCTGACCTCCACGCCGGGCGGCGTGCTGGTCAACGGCCTGCTGATCAACCAGCAGGGCACCCTGCAGGCGCAGGTGAACGGCTTTGCGCGCGTGCGGCTGGTGGCCGGCGCGTCGGCCTCGGGCACGGTGGCGGCCACCGTCAACGGCATCAATCTGTCCAGCGGCACCGTCTCCACCGGCAAGCCGCCGGCGATCGGCAGCTACCTGCAGGTGCCGGCCGGCGCACTCGCGACCAGCGTGTCGATCAACGGCACCGACGTGAGCCCGAGCGGCCTGACCGCCGCGCCCGGCGCCGACCTGACGCTGCTGGTGCTGGGCAGCGCCGCGGCCCCGCAGGTCGCGCTGATCAGCGACGACAACAGCCCGGCGCTGACCAGCGGCTATGTGAAGCTGCGGCTGATCAACGGCGTGAACGGCCTGAACTCGGCGCTGACGCTGCAGGCCAACAACGGCGTGCTGGCCAAGAGCTCGAACATCGCGTTCGGCACCGCGGGGGATCCGACCCAGGTGATCAACAGCACCACCGCGAGCCCGACGCCGCTGGAGGTCGACTCGGCCACCTCGTCGAGCGCGCTGTACACCGGCAACGTGGCGCTGCTGACACCGGGGGTCTACACGCTGTTCATGCTGGGGGATGCGGCAGCGCCCTCGGCGGTGCTGCGGCTGGACCGCTGAAGCGGACTGCTGGAGATCAGGCCGCCCCGTCGTGCGGCGGCGGGGCGGCGGTCTTGAGCGTCAAGGCGATGCCGAACGCCCCGTCCGCCGCACGCGCCAGGCTCAGCGTGCCGCCGAGCTGGCGCGCGATCTGCGAGACGATCGCCAGGCCCAGGCCGCAGTGCCCGAGCGAGCTGCGCTGGCGGTCCAGCCGCACGAAGGGCTGCAGCGCCTGGCCGAATTCGGCGTCGCTCAGGCCCGGGCCGTGGTCGTACACCGCGATCGTCACGCCGCCCTCGCAGCGGCACAGGTCGACGATCACCGGCCGCTGGCCGTACGCGAGCGCGTTGTCGATCAGGTTGCTGAGCAGCCGCTGCACCGCGATGTCGGGCAGCTGTTCGTCGACGCCGTCGCCGCGCAGCGTGACGCCGGGATCGGCGTACATCGCGACCACCGCGCGCCCGGTGTCCCACAGCGGCTGCAGGCGGCCGAGCTGGATGTCGGCGCCGCCCTGCACATAGGCGAGGAACTGGTCGACGATGCGCTGCACCGAACCGAGGTCCAGCAGCAACGCATCGCCCACCGGCTCGTCGCACTGCGTCTCGATGCGCAGGCGCAGCCGCGCGAGCGGCGTGCGCAGGTCGTGCGACACGCCGGCCAGCAGCTGGCCGCGCGTGCGGTCGGCCTCGTCGAGGCTGCGCGCCAGCGAATTGAAGGCGCGCGCGATCTGCTGCAGCTCGTCGCTCGCGCCGGCCGGCAGCTCGATCGCGCGCAGCGCGCCGCGCCGCGTCGCGATCTCGTGCGCCAGCCGCTTCAGCGGCAGCGCGATCACCCGGAAGCCGATCCACAGGCTCAGCGCCGCGGTGCCGAACAGCAGGGCCAGCACCGCCAGCAAGGTGATCGTCGGCGCATTGCGCGGCGACGCATGGCGGTGCACGAAGTTCCAGCGCTCGCCCTCGATGTCGGCCTCGATGCGCAGCACCAGCCCGTTGCGGTCGCTGATGTCGAGCACCGCGTCATGGCCGAGCGAGCGGGTGACGATGTCCTGCAGCCCGCTCGGCAGCTCGATCGACGGCTGGCGCAGCGGACCGACGATGTCCGGCCCGCCATCGGGCGCGCCGCTGCGGCCGACCCAGAACGGGCCGTACGACAACTCCACCGCGACGCGATCGCGCTCGTCGGGCGGCGTCGTCAGCAGGTTCTGCTGCGCCTGGTGCGCCTCGCCGACCACCGCGACCAGCATGCC
Source organism: Rhizobacter sp. P1_G5 (assembly GCF_056405435.1). NCBI lineage: Bacteria > Pseudomonadati > Pseudomonadota > Betaproteobacteria > Burkholderiales > Sphaerotilaceae > Rhizobacter > Rhizobacter sp. P1_G5. The sequence continues at coordinate 23,392 of NZ_JBFUCB010000016.1, forward strand.
CTCGCTGAACGGCTCGAACAGCAGCGTGCGCAACAGCAGCAGCTGCGCGATCAGCGACGCGACGCTGATCAGCCCCACCAGCCAGGTGACGCGGCCGGCCAGCGAGCGGGGCAGCCAGTGCATCAGCGCGAGGTTTCAGGCACGAACATGTAGCCGTGGCCGCGCACCGTCTGGATGAAGCGCGGGGTGCCGGGATCGGATTCGACGAGCTTGCGCAGGCGCATCACGGTGACGTCGATCGCGCGCAGCAGCAGCGATTCGCTGCGCGAGTGGGACACCGCCAGCAGCCGCTCGCGCGACACCGCGACCCCCGGGTTCGCCACCAGCTCGGCCAGCACCGAGAACTCGACGGTGCTCAGCACGCGCGTGGCACCGTTGCGGAACAGGCAGCGGGCGCTCACGTCGAAGACGCTGCCGCCGAACTTGACCGGCGCCTGGTTCATCTGCGACAGGCCCGGCGGCACGATCGCGCGGCGCAGCACCGCGTGCACACGCGCGAGCAGCTCGCGCGCCGAGAACGGCTTGCCGAGGAAATCGTCGGCGCCCATCTCGAGGCCGAGCACGCGGTCGATCTCCTCGCTGCGCGCGGTCAGGATGATGATCGGCACGCGGTCCCCTTCGGAGCGCAGCTTCTGGCAGGCCTGCAGCCCGCTCATGCCGGGCAGGCTCACGTCGAGCACCACCAGGTCGGGGCGCAGCCGGTGGATGCGGCGCAGCAGGTCCTCGGCGGTGGCCATGCCGGTGACGACCAGGCCCTGCTTCTCCAGGTAGTCGCACAGCATCGTGCGCAGCGGGTTGTCGTCCTCGACGACGTAGAGGTGGTACGGCTTGGTCATGGGCAGGAAGCTTAGTGAGCCCGCGTTGCGCGCTTGCTTCTGGCAGATGTCTCTGCATGTCCGATCATGTCAGACCGAACCGAGCGACATGTCAATCCGCCCACATGCCCCGGCGATCGCCGGGCTCGGCACCGGCGGCGAGCCGCTTCGACCAGCGTGCGGCGCGTTCCTTCGCAGCGGAACCGGCGACCGCGCAGCTGCCGTCCTGCAGGTAGGCCACGGCCGCGGCTGTCAGCGATTCCGCCGGGTCGCCGAGCGCGCCGCTGAAGGTGTCGGTCCCGGCGCAGGTGGCGGCGATGCCGTTCCAGAACCCGCCCTCCCCGAGCGCGTTGGTGGCCTCGAAGTTGACGGCGCTGTAGGTGTTGTCGCAGGACGCGCGCGGCTGGAAGCCGACCGGCTTGCCGCAGCTCGTGCCGCCGATCGTCACCACCTCGGCATAGGGCTTCAGCCCGTTCACGACCAGCTCGCTGGCCGAGCAGGTGCGCGCGCCGGTCAGCACCACCACCCGCGGGAAGGCCGCCGCGCCCGGCACCGAGCCGAGCAGGTAGGCGCCGTTCGAGTTCGGGTGCCGCGCATTGAACGTGAGCCGCGCGAACACCTGGTCGCGCCGGGCGGAGCCGGTCACCAGCGTGGCGAGCAGCGCGGCCGTCGAGACGCGGCCGCCGCCGTTGTAGCGCAGGTCCAGGATCAGCTCGGTCGCGCCGGCCGCGCGGAACTGCGCCAGCGCATCGATCAGCGGATCCTCGGCCTGCGTGAGGAAATCCTTCAGCACCAGGTAGCCGGCCTTCGTGCCGTTCGCGAGCGTCAGCAGCCGCGTCACCGGCACCGGCGTCAGCGCATAGGTGCCGGCGGTCACCGTGACGGTCTTCAGCCCGCCCGGCGCATCGATCACGAGGGTCAGCACGTCGCCGGCCTGCGCCGGCGTCAGCGCCGAGAAATCATCGGCCGCCACCAGCTCGGCGGCACTGCGGCCGTTGACCGAGCTGATCACGTCGCCACGCACCAGCCCGGCGGTGGCGGCGGGCGACAGCGGCTCGATGTAACGCACCTTCAGCGGCAACTGCAGCTCCAGCCCGTTGACCGAGACGCCGTAGCCGAGCGTGCGGCCGTCGCCATAGAACTGGTTGTACGACGCGCTGCTCTCGATGTAGCTCCAGCGATCGGCCGGCACCGGCGCGGCGCCGGTGAACAACAAGGCGTCGAAGTAGTCCGGCACGCTCGCGTACGGGCCGGGATCGGGGCTCGGCGAGCTGCCGCTCCAGTAGTACCAGTCGGCCATGTAGCCGCGGAGCCAGGATTTCTGGGTCGCGAGATCGCAGCTGGGGGCGCCGCCGTTCAGCGGCAGGCCGTCGTCGTTGCCGCCGCAGCCGGCGAGCACGGTCAGCAGGGCCAGGCTGGTGGAGGCGAACAGCTTCGTGGGCAGGGGTCGCATGGTGGCTCTCCCGGTGGCCGCGTCAGTGCGGGGATCCCCGCCACCATAGCAGCAGGTGCCCCCCGCCTACAATTCCGCCTTCCCCCTGCCCGCAGCCTGCGCCACCCCGGTGGCCGCCGCCGATCCGACCCCACACCGCCATGACCGAGCTCGCCAAATCGTTCGAACCCGCCCCGATCGAGGCCCGCTGGGCGCCGCTGTGGGAGCAGCAGGGCCTGTACGAGCCCACGCTGGACGCGAACAAGCCCTCGTTCAGCATCCAGCTGCCGCCGCCCAACGTCACCGGCACGCTGCACATGGGGCACGCGTTCAACCAGACCATCATGGACTCGTTGACCCGCTGGCACCGCATGAAGGGCGACAACACGCTGTGGGTGCCGGGCACCGACCACGCCGGCATCGCGACGCAGATCGTCGTCGAGCGCCAGCTCGAGGCGGCCGGCCAGAGCCGCCACGACCTCGGCCGCAAGAATTTCGTCGCCCGCGTGTGGGAATGGAAGGAGCAGTCGGGCTCGACCATCACGCAGCAGATGCGCCGCATGGGCGMCTCGGTGGCCTGGMAGCACGAGTACTTCACSATGGACGAGAAGCTCTCGCCGATCGTCACCGACACCTTYGTGCAGCTCTACRAGCARGGSCTGATCTACCGCGGCAAGCGSCTGGTGARCTGGGACCCGRTSCTSAAGTCSGCSGTGTCCGACCTCGAGGTCGAGAGCGAGGAGGAAGACGGCTCGCTGTGGCACATCCGCTACCCGCTGGCCGATGGTTCCGGCTCGCTGGTGGTGGCCACGACGCGCCCCGAGACCATGCTCGGCGACACCGCCGTGATGGTGCACCCCGACGACGAGCGCTACCAGGCGCTGATCGGCCAGCAGGTCACGCTGCCGCTGTGCGACCGCACGATCCCGGTGATCGCCGACGAGTACGTCGACCGCGAGTTCGGCACCGGCGTCGTGAAGGTGACCCCCGCCCATGACGTGAACGACTACGCCGTCGGACTGCGCCACCAGCTGCCGATGATCGGCGTGCTCGACCTCGACGCGAAGGTCAACGACAACGCACCCGCCCCCTACCGCGGCCTGGACCGCTTCGTCGCCCGCAAGAAGGTCGTCGCCGACCTGCAGGCGCTGGACCTGCTGGTCGAGGTGAAGAAGCACAAGCTGATGGTGCCGCGCTGCGCCCGCACCGGCGCGATCGTCGAACCGATGCTGACCGACCAGTGGTTCGTCGCGGTCAGCAAGCCGGGCCCCGACGGCAAGTCGATCGCGCAGAAGGCGGTCGACGCGGTGGCCTCGGGTGAGGTCAAGTTCGTCCCCGAGAACTGGGT